>JAFZQQ010000026.1 GCA_017620315.1 Oscillospiraceae bacterium
AAATTTGAAGTATTTCAACCGCAAACCGGTGATCCCGAAGACGGAGCTTGTCGCGCACCGTGAGGGATTGATCGTCGGCTCTGCCTGCGAGGCCGGGGAGCTTTTTCGGGCTGTCGCCGATTACAAGGACCGCGACGAGCTGAAGCGTATTGCCTCGTTTTATGATTATCTTGAGATACAGCCTTTGTGCAACAATCGCTTTATGGTCAGAAAAGGCCTTGCCAGGAACGACGCGGAGCTGATGGATTTCAACCGCACGATCGTCAGCTTGGGCGAGGAGCTCGGAAAGCCTGTGTGCGCAACGGGCGACGTCCATTTTCTTGAACCCGAGGACGAGGAGTATCGTCACATTATCCTTGCCGCACAGAAGTTTGAGGACGCCAATGCTCCGCTGCCGCTCTATTTCCGCACCACTGACGAGATGCTGCGCGAGTTTGAATATCTCGGCAAGGAAAAGGCTTATGAGGTCGTTGTGACCAACACGCGAAAAATTGCCGATCTTGTTGAAGAAATCGAACTGCTTCCCAAGGGAAGGCTTTTCCCGCCGAGACTTGAAAACTCCGAGCAGGAGCTCAACACAATGGTGTGGGCAAGGGCACATGAGCTTTACGGTGAAGAACTGCCCAAGCTCATCACCGACAGACTGAATGTCGAGCTTGGAGGTATTCTCGGAAAATACGACGTGGTTTATATGAGCGCTCAGAAGCTTGTCCATCGCTCGCTTGAAAACGGGTATCTTGTTGGCTCGCGCGGAAGCGTCGGATCTTCTCTGGTAGCGTATATGGCGGGAATCACCGAGGTCAACTCGCTTCCGCCGCACTATCGCTGCCCCAAGTGCAAAAACTCGGAGTTCATAGAGGACGGAAGCTACGGCTGCGGCGCGGATATGCCCGACAAAATATGCCCAATCTGCGGAGAAACGTATAAAAAGGACGGATTTGATATTCCTTTTGAGACATTTCTCGGCTTTGGCGGCGGCAAGGTGCCCGATATCGACCTTAACTTCTCGGGAGAATACCAGTCACGTGCGCACAGACATGCCATCGAGATGTTCGGCGAATCCCAGGTCTTTCGTGCCGGTACGATCGGAACGCTTGCGGACAAGACGGCTTATGGTTTTGTATTAAAGTATCTTGAAGAAAATGAAATAGACGCGGGAACCGCCGAAAAGGACAGGCTTGCCAAAGGCTGCGTCGGAGTCCGCCGCACAACGGGACAGCATCCCGGCGGGCTTGTCGTTGTTCCGGACGATATGGAGATGGAGGATTTCTGCCCTGTGCAGCATCCCGCGGACGCCGCTGACAGCGACATTGTCACTACCCATTTTGAATACCACTGCATGGAGGACAATCTACTCAAGCTGGATATGCTTGGGCATGATGACCCCTCGATGATCCGCATGCTTGAAAACCTTACCGGGGTCAACGCAAGAGAGATACCGCTGGACGATAAAAACACCATGAGCCTGTTTACAAGCTCTGAGGTAATGGGCTTCGTCAAGGACGACGTTATCGGAGAGACCGGCGCTGTTGCGATCCCAGAGTTCAACACAAGGTTTACAAGGCAAATGCTTATCGATACGAAGCCAAAGGATTTCAACACGCTGCTGCGGCTTTCCGGCTTTTCTCATGGCACTGACGTTTGGTTAGGCAATGCAAAAGAGCTTATCACCAGCGGCACCGCAGGCGTTTTGGAAACGGTCGGCTGCCGTGACGACATCATGCTCTATCTTATAAAGATGGGCGTCGAACCCAAAACAAGCTTCAAGATCATGGAAGCGGTTCGCAAGGGCAAGGTAAAAGCGGGCGGATTTCAGGACGGCTGGGTGGAGCTTATGCAGGAGCACGGAGTCCCGAAGTGGTATATCGATTCCCTTGCCAAAATCGGATACCTGTTCCCGAAGGCGCATGCCGTCGCTTACGTTATGATGGCGTTCCGCATTGCCTGGTTCAAGGTTCACTACCCACTTGC
The DNA here is from genome assembly GCA_017620315.1 of Oscillospiraceae bacterium. Lineage (GTDB taxonomy): Bacteria > Bacillota > Clostridia > Oscillospirales > Oscillospiraceae > Hominicoprocola. The sequence goes on from JAFZQQ010000026.1 coordinate 1,972, forward strand.
ATTTTATGCGACGTATTTCACCATTCGCGCAAAGGCCTTCGACGCGGTGGAATGCTGCTATCCCAACGCCGAGCAGGGAGTGGAGCACACCAAACGCCGCATACGGGAGCTCGAAAAGCTGGACAAGAATGACGCGACGGCTGTTGAGAGCGAGCTTCTTCGCACGCTCGAGGTTTGCTATGAGTTCTATCTTAGAGGCTTTCATTTTGACAATATCGACGCTTTCCGCTCTGAGGCGACGGAGTTTCTGATCACAGATAACGGACTGCTGCCGCCGCTGACCTCGATTGCAGGTCTTGGCGTTACCGCCGCGCAGGACACGGTCGAAAAGCGGGCCGGAAAGGAATTTGTATCAATCGAAGAATTTGCCTTGACCTGCAATAAGCTGTCCAAAACACATATTAAGCAGCTGCAGAGCCTTGGCGCATTTGCCGACTTGAGTGAAACCAGCCAGATCAAACTGTTCTGATGAGAATACTTGCTACATTCTGCTTTTCCTTCGCATTCGGCGTTTTTACCGCGGAGTATCTGCTTCCGAACAGCCTTCTTCCTTACGCAGCCGCAGGCTGCGCGGTTCTTGGCGTCCTGTGGGCGCTTATCCTGCGGGACAACGCCAGAAAACGTGCTTTGCTGATTGGCTTCGGGCTTGCTCTTGCGCTGATTTGGAGCTTTGCGTATGCTTGGGTGGTCCATGCGCCGTATGAAAAGCTGGCAGGTACGAAGGATACCTTTCTTATGGAGCTTGCCGACTATCCTTCTTCGACCGATTACGGATACCGCGCTGAGGTAAGACTGCGTAAAAGGGGCCTGTTGGGAAAAGCGGTTCTTTACGGTGACAGCGAGCTTGAGGGGCTTGAGCCCGGCACATGGATCAGCGCATACTGCGAGATTCGCTCATCGTCGCTGATTCGCGGCAGTAAAACCTCAACGCATACATCCCGTGGTGTTTATGCTTTGCTCTACGCAAGGGGAGACATTCAGACATGCGAGGGCAACGCGGGGTCAGCGCGCTATTTTCCCCAGCGCGTCTCCTATTCTATTTCAGATGTTATAAAGCAGTGCTTTCCCGATGAGACCGCCCCGCTTATAAACGCTATTCTGCTCGGCGATCGCTATGAGCTCTCGGACGGGGACAAAACGCTGCTCAGCGAAACGGGCCTTTATCATGTTACCGCTGTTTCCGGCCTTCACTGCGCGTTTTTGCTTTCGATCATCGTTTTGATCGTCGGAAGGCACAGACGTGGGCTCCTGGTCGCGGTCGCAGTCCCGGTTTTGACGCTTTATGCAATGCTTGTGGGACTGTCTCCGTCTGTAGTGCGCGCCTGCGTCATGCTCATTTTGACGATCATTGCGCCTTTGTTCAAAAGCGACAGCGACCCGTTGACCTCACTGTCGTTTGCGCTTTTTCTGATCCTTGCCGCCAATCCCTTTTCGGTAAAAAGCATTTCTCTGCAGCTTTCGTTTGCGGCTATGCTTGGCCTGATCCTGCTGACCTCCGGGATGTATGACAGGCTGCGAAATAAGAAACGCGGCAAGGCGGCATGGTTTTTGCTCGGCTCGCTCTGCGCGACGGCCGGCGCGATGGTTTTTACTGCGCCGCTTTCTGCGGCTTATTTCAACACGCTTGTGCTTGCGGCGCCGATCAGCAATCTCCTGTGTCTCTGGGCCGCGACGCTTACGTTTTCGGCCGGACTTATCGCTGTGCTTGTCGGGCTGTTTTCGCCCGCTGCCGCAGGTATCATCGCCTGCGTGCCCCATCTCGGTGCGAGCTATTTGCTCTGGACTGCGCGTTTGATTTCAAAGCTTCCATGGCATGCCGTGTCATTCAGCAACAGCTATCTCAAATTCTGGCTTGTATACGTCTATGCCATATTTGTCGTTTGTGCCGTCGCCAAAAGCGGGAAGGCAAAATATGCCGCCGCGTCGGCGCTTGCGGTGGTCTCGCTTGCTTTTGTGCTGTGGCTCAACGCTTTTCCTATGCGCTCCGGTTCGCTCCATGTGGTAACGCTTGACGTAGGTCAGGGACAGTGCGTCGTGCTATACTCACGCGGCAGCGCAGCTATGATCGATTGCGGCAGCAAATCCTACGGGAACGCGGGTACGGTTGCCGCGGATTATCTCAGAAGCATAGCTGTTGACCGACTTGAAAGCGTTGTCTTGTCTCACTATCATTCCGACCATAGTAACGGCCTTGGCGTCCTTTTGGCAAGAGTTGACGTTGGCGAGCTCGTGCTGCCGGATATAGAGGAAGGCGACGAGCTTCGTGCCGAGGTCCTGTCGCTTGCGCAAAAATACGGAGTAAATGTGCGATTTATATATGAAACGGAAACCATTCCGCTGGGCAGCGCCGAGATAAAGGTGTTTCCGCCGGCTTCCGAGGTCGATATGAACGAGGAATGCCTTTCTGTGCTTTGTACGGCGGGAACGTTTGACGCACTGTTTACCGGCGATATGGACGCCAACACGGAATATCTGCTTATTGCGAAGAATGAGCTTCCGGATGTTGAGATGCTCATGGCTGGACACCACGGCTCAAGATGGTCGACCGGCGGTGATCTGCTTGCCGAGGTCACACCGGAAATTGCCGTAATAAGCTGCGGCGTCGGAAACAGCTATGGCCATCCGCATCAAGAGACGCTCTATGCCCTCCGTGACGCGGGAATTGAGATTTTTCGCACAGATCTTCAGGGCAGTATACATATAAAGGTCGATTAGGAGAAACAAATGGCAAAGAAAGAACCGAATTACGGCTATCAAAAGCTGAAGGGCGACCTCTCCTCGGGGGATATATCGCAGGCATATATCTTTTACGGCGAGGAGAGCTATCTGAGAGAATACTATCTCGGAGAGCTCAAAGAGAAGCTTGTTCCCGCAGGCTTTGAGGAGTTCAACTACCACCGCCTTGACGGCAAAAGCGCCTCCTCCGCCGAGCTCACCGAGGCGGTAGAGGCAATGCCTATGATGGCGGAGCGCACATTGACAGTCGTGACCGACTTTGACCTCTTTAAACTCTCTGAGGGCGAAAGAGCAATTGTAATAAACCTTCTCAGCGATCTTCCGGAATACTGCTGCCTTGTGTTTGTATACGATGTGTTGGAATACAAAAAGAACAACACCTTCAAAAAGCTCTGCGCTGCGATAAACGGAAACGTAACCGAGGTCGAGTTCAGGATATCTGATAAAAGCGACCTCATAAACTGGATCCGGCGCCATTTTCGCGCTTTGGGAAAGGATATCGACTCACATGCGGCGGAGCATCTTATTTTTTCCTGCGGCAGCCTGATGACAGGACTCCTTCCGGAAATAGAAAAAATAGGGGCTTACGCGCGTGGTAACACAGTAACCGTTAAGGATATCGACGCTGTGGCGGATCCCGTTTTGGATGCAGTTGTCTTCAACATGACGAATGCGATCACTCGCGGAGATTACAACGAGGCAAGCGAAATTATGGGCCAGCTCCTGAAAAAACAGGAGGAGCCCTTCATGCTGCTCGCCGCCGTCGGCAAGGAGATCAGACGTCTTTACTCCGCGCGCATCGCGCTCGACGAAGGACGCGACAAGTTCTGGCTCATGGAGCAATGGGGCATGCGATCCGACTATCCGGCAAAACTGCTGCTCGAAGCCGCGCGCCGCACGACACGTGAGTGGTGCGAATGCAGCGTAAGGCTCTGCCAAAGAACCGACAGGCGATTTAAAAGCGAAAGAGGCCTTGACGACGAGGGAGAGCTTAAGCTGCTGCTGATGGAGCTTGCACAGAAGGTATGAGTAAGCCGAGCATAAAAGAAGTCATCGTCGTAGAGGGACGCTATGACAAGAATACTCTGTCACAGGTCGTAGACGCGACGATACTTGACGTCGGCGGTTTTGCCGTTTTTAACGACAAAAGGATGCTCTCTCTGCTGCGCACGGCTGCGGAGGAGCGTGGAGTGATTCTGTTCACAGACCCCGACGGCGCGGGCTTTGTGATAAGGAACAGGCTGAAGGGCGCGCTGCCCGAGGGAAGCGTTAAAAATGCCTTTGCGCCTGATGTATTCGGTAAGGAAAAACGCAAACGCAAGGGCGGAAAAGAAGGGAAACTCGGCGTCGAGGGCATGAGACCGGAAGTGCTGCTGGAGGCTTTGCGCCGAGCGGGTGCTACCTTCGAGGGCGAAGCTGCGGTTTCGCCGGGCGAAAGAATATCAAAATCGGATATGCTTGACGCGGGACTAGTCGGAAACGGCAGCAGTGCAAGGAGGAGATGCCTTGTAAAGGAATTGAACTTGCCGGAACACATCAGTTCCAATTCGCTCCTTGAGGTGTTGAACCTCCTTTGGACACGGCGTGAATTCTGGCGGAGATGCGCTTGCGGGCTGACGGTCAGCGGTAAGGTAGACCGACCGCTCGGCTCGCGCCATTCGGAGCATCCCGAGACTATCTATCCTGTGAATTACGGCTGGGTCGAGGGTATCATAGCGTCTGACGGAGAAGCGCAGGATGTCTATATCCTCGGTGCCGACGAAGCGATAAGCGAGTTCAGTGGAAAGATCATCGCTGTTTACGAACGTCTTGACGACGCAGAGGACAAGTGGATCGTTTCGCTGGATGGGCGCGAGTACAGCGATGAGGAGATATTGGGAGCTATCTGCTTTCAGGAGCAATTTTTTAAGGGCAGACTTACTCGCGGATATATGAGCTTGCAAAACGAATGAAAATAGGGTATACTTTCTAATCATTTCAACCAACGGAAGAGAGGCGACAACATGGCTGATGATAACAAGACCGTTGAGAGCACGGAGACCGAGGGCAAAAACTTTATCCACGCCTTTGTGGAAGAGGATATCGGTCCCGGCGGCAGATACGAGGGAATGCAGGTGCACACTCGCTTTCCGCCCGAACCGAACGGATATCTGCACATAGGGCACTGCAAGGCTCTGACCATTGACTTCGGTACCGCCGAGAAATTCGGCGGCATTTGCAATCTTCGTATGGATGACACAAACCCGGCCAAGGAGGATACGGAGTTTGTTGACGCCATCAAGGAGGATATACACTGGCTGGGCTTCGACTGGGGCGACAGGTTCTATTACGGCAGCGACTACTTTGAAAAGGACTATGAGTACGCCGTCGAGCTTATCAAGAAAGGCTTGGCGTATGTCTGCGACCTGACTCCGGAGGAGTTTAAGGAGAATCGCGGCGACATCGGCAAGCCGGCAGTCTCGCCTTATCGCGATCGCGACGTTGAGGAGAATCTCGACCTGTTCGAGCGTATGAAAAACGGCGAGTTCCCCGAGGGCAGCCGCACGCTTCGCGCGAAGATAGATCTTGCCAGCGGCAACTTCAATCTGCGCGACCCGGTCATGTACCGCATCCGCTATATCGACCATCACCGCCAGGGTACAAAGTGGTGCATTTTCCCGATGTATGACTTTGCGCACCCGATACAGGACGCGCTTGAGGGTATCACGCACTCGCTCTGCTCGCTTGAGTATGAGGAGCACCGCCCACTGTACGACTGGGTGGTGAACAACGTATCCATACCGTACCACAAACCGCGCCAGATAGAGTTTGCCAGACTTGGCATCAACTACACTGTCATGAGCAAGCGAAAGCTGCGCCAGCTTGTCGAGCAGCACTACGTTTCCGGCTGGGACGATCCGCGTATGCCTACGCTGTGCGGGCTTCGCCGCCGCGGCTTTACGCCTGAGTCCATCCGCAGCTTCTGCGAGCGGATTGGCGTTGCGAAAGCGCCCTCCACAATAGAGTACAGCTTTTTGGAGCATTGTCTGCGCGAGGATCTGAATGAGCATGCCGAGCGTACCATGGCAGTGCTGCATCCGGTCAAGCTTATCGTCACCAACTACCCGGAGAAAAAAGTCGAGACCTTTGTGGTCGATAACAACCCGACTGACCCAAATGCCGGCTCACATGAGATCACCTTCTCCCGCGAGCTGTGGATAGAAGAGGATGACTTTATGGAGGAGCCCGTGCCCAAGTACAAGCGCCTTACTCCGAACGGCCCGGAGTGCCGGCTGAAGGGCGCCTACCTCGTCCAATGCACAGGCTGCAAAAAGGATGAAAACGGTAAGGTTGTTGAGGTTTACGCCACCTATGATCCCAATTCCCGAGGCGGCGACCCTGCCGACGGACGCAAGGTCAAGGGCGCAACGCTGCACTGGGTGGATGCGGCAACCGCTATAGACGCCGAGGTCAGACTGTACGACTATCTGTTCAGCGATCCTTCGCCGGACGGGCCGGACAAAAACTTCCTCGACTGTCTGAACCCGAATTCCCTCGAGGTGCTCTGCGGCTGCAAGATCGAACCGGAGCTTGCCCGCGCCGCCGCCGAATATGACAAGACCGAGAGAGCGGGGAAGACCGCCCCGACCTTTCAGTTTATGCGTCTGGGCTACTTCTGCCTGGACAGCCGCGATTCAACAGCGGATAACATCGTGTTCAACCGCAGCGTATCGCTCAAGGACAGCTTTAAAAAGTGATTTGTATTTACGGGAAAAGGAGCCTTCCTTAGGGAAAGCTCCTTTTTTCGGTTCTTGATACATATAGTGATTTTTGAAAAAAGGTATTGACAAACTGTTTATACTGTATATACTGTATATATACAGTATACCGACGAAGGGGGGGTGCAAGGCTTGAATCTCTTTATAGACAATCTCAGCGGCGCGCCGATCTACGATCAGATATACTCACAGATAAAGTCGCAGATCATCCGCGGTACGCTTCGCGAGGACGAACTGCTTCCGTCGATTCGTAATCTTGCCAAAGACCTGCGTGTGAGCGTCATCACGACGAAACGGGCCTATGATGAGCTGGAGCGCGAGGGATTTGTCTACACTGTAGCGGGGAAGGGCTGCTTTGTCGCGAGAGGTAGCCCCGAGCTGCTTCGGGAGGAGCATCTCAAGGAACTGGAAGCGCATCTAAAGGCCGCGGCCGCTCTTGCGCTCAGCTGTGGGATCGGAACAAGGGAAATGAAGGAAATGCTGGAAATAATTATGGAGGACAAATGATGAACGCACTGGAGTTAAGGGGTCTGCGTAAGGAATACAAGGATTTCACGCTGGACAATATCGATCTTACTATCCCCGCCGGTTCTATACTGGGGCTTATCGGCGAGAACGGAGCCGGCAAGAGCACCACAATAAAGCTGATCCTCGATATGATAAGCCGAGACGGCGGGACGGTTTCGATCTATGGACACGACAATCGAGAGTGCTTTCCGCTCGGCAGGGAGGACATCGGCGTAGTGTTGGACGAGACCGGCTTTTCGGAATGCCTGACGGCAGCTGAGGTCGGAAAGATCATGCGGGGAATATTTAGCAACTGGGACGCCGCTGCATACGAGGCAATGCTCAAACGACTGGATCTTCCGACGAACAAGCGGTTCAAGGATTTCTCCCTCGGTATGAAGAAAAAGCTTGCGATCGCGGTCGCGCTCTCGCATAATGCGAGGCTGCTCGTCCTTGACGAGCCGACCGGCGGGCTCGACCCAG
>JAFZQQ010000310.1 GCA_017620315.1 Oscillospiraceae bacterium
GGCCTGACGCCGCCGAAATTGCAGCCGCCCGGCATCGAGACCTCCGCGCTTCCGAAGCGCCCGAGCAGGGCTCCTATTAAATAATATGAGGCGCGCAGCTTGTGCGCCAGCTCCTGCGGAACGTGGGTCGTTGATATATGCCTGCAGTCGATCTCAACATCGGTGGTGTTCAGAAAGCGAATATTGGCGCCCAGACGCTCAATTATCCTCAAAAGCACGGTAACATCGGATATCTGCGGAACATTTTCTATACGGCAGACGCCGTCCACCAAAAGAGCGGCAGGTATGATTGCAACAGCGGCATTCTTGGCGCCGCTGATGCGAACCTCGCCTTCGAGCTTGTTGCCGCCCCTTACGACATATTTTTGCATAGGAACTCCTTGATATGATATGGAATAGACGGCGTAAAGCCGCTAAAAATCTAATATAGTATTCACATAACGCGGCGATTCTATACCGCGCGTGAAAGTACGCTGAATAAGATATACCACATTTTGTTGGCAATTGCAATGCCAAATCGCAAAATAATCAAAAATGACTGTCTCCGCTCAGTTCTCACGCGTGATCTCGCCGGTTGCAATGTTTACATAATATGTGCTCGCGTCGGTCGTGATGCACCATGTTGGGATAAGGTGCTGCGACACGGATGCCGTGCTTTGAAGCAGATAACCGCTGTGTATGCCCTGGACCGAGGTACATACCTCGCCGCTGTCCTCGCTGTAATTGAGAAATCCGGCAAGCGCGGTGATGCCGTCTATGCCCTCGCCGCTCTCTTCGGTCTCTATCGGCGGCACAAACGAGCCGGACGCCGCGGTCAGCCGGTATTCGGAAAAGGTCAGCGTGAGAACGGCGTTGAATATTGCAGAGCCGTTTTGCAGCATGCGCACGGCAGCGACGCTGCCGGTGCCGTTATAAACATCTGAGCTGAGCGCAGAATAGCCGTATTCGGCAAACAGGCGCTCGCAAAACTTTTCGGGATCGTCCACAGCGCGTTCAAGCTCCGCCTCGACCGAGCCGCTTGAGCGCAGCAGGCACTGACCGGTTTCGCCGACGTAGCGGAAAATGCCGCCGCCGACGTCCTCCATACGGCACTCGCCGAGGATCGACGCGGCAAGCGCCGCCTCCCTGTCAAGGTCGCGAACGGGATCCGCCGCCGCGGGAAGCGTGCTTTTGCGCGGCACGATCGAAGGCGAAAGCTCCACCCCGCCCGAGGCGTACAGCCTCACCAGCTCGTTTACGGCACGGGTGCGCGCAGAGTGCTCCTGCGTTCTTCTGGTCGCGAGCAGAACGAGCAGAAAGGCGTTCGTGACCGCAAGTATGACGATAACTATGTTTTTAAGGCGTGCGGTATTCACGTCCTTACGCTCCTTTCCGGGTCTCCGTCAATCCGCGATCCACGCGGGGGCGACCTCCTCGCCTCCTGAGTCCACATAGGCGACGTTCAGCTCCGCTCCATGCAAAACGCGCGCGATCGCCGACGCCTGTGCGAACGGAAGCAGCAGCGTCGAGTTCTCGGTGAGCGTATAGCGCCGCGGCTTGAGGGACAAGGCGGTCACGCTCTGGCCGTTGATGGTGACGACAGCCGTGTGCGAGCCGTTTGAAAGCCGTATCGGCGCGCCGTTTGCAAGCAGGTCGAAGGTGACCTCATAGTGCTCGCCGCGCCCCTGTATCCCGCTGAGGCAAAGCTCGGCGTCGCCGAGCATATCGCGCAGCAAAACACTGGCGGTACGCTGCGCGGCAAGCGCGGCCTCTGCAAAGGTCGGCGCTCCCGGCGTCTCCGACGGGACAAAGTACAGGGAATCCGGTTCCACAGCGCCGCCGAGATAATCCACGCTGCCGTCGGTGCGAAGATAAAGCGTGCCGGCGATCTCGCGCACGATCACCGTGCCGGAGGACTCGGTGAATCTGTTGTCCGCATGTGTGCTGAAGCCCGCGCGGCGCAGGAAATCATCCTCGCTGCCCGGCAGCGAGTTCACCGCCGCAAGCGTCTGCGTCGGAGCGGGGTTCTTCGGTACGAGCGTGTAGGGCGAGAGCTGCGAATAATCCTGGCCGAGCATGAACGCGAAATCCATGTTGTCGCCGCTTCTCGATGCGAGAAATTCTACCAGCGCGGGACTGCTGACCGCGGTGGAAAACAAATAGTTCCTTCCCTGGCCGTCCTGAACATAGAGCATAGCGTCGCCCGTGTGCGTGGGGGAAAGCAGCGCGCGGCAAACCGTGTCCGGCGCAAGGCCGGACAGCGAAACGCCAAGCAGCTCCGCCAGCACCTCCGACGGAAGCGCAATGCCGAAATCAAAGTAAAGCCCCTCGTTGCGAAGCGCGGAGAGAAACACGGTCTCCCTCACCGGAGAAACGCTCCCCGCCGAGCCCATCGCCTCGCTGAGGAAGGTGCCCGCGAGCTCAAACTCGTCGCTCAGCGTGGTGAGCGACGGGGAGCCCAGACGGGCGAAGCTGTTGGAATAGACGATACGCACGGGCCCGGTGAGTCGGGGCAGCTCGACCTTGTCCGGCGCAGACTCCACGTTTTCGCGGTGGATACCCTCCTGCGCAAGCGCAAGCAGGCTTCTGTCCGAAAGCGGGCCGAAGAGGGGCAGGCTTGCAAACATGAAGGCCGCGGAAAGCGCAAGCAGTATTATGACAAGATTCTGGACGCGGTTCACCTGCCGCGCGCGGGCGTCCGGAAAGGCGATCACGACAGCACCTCCCTGGCTTCGCTCTGCATGACGGGAAGCTCAAGGCGCACGGTGGTGCCGGGGCCCTTACGGTCGACAAGGCGGAGCGTGCCGTTGTGCCGCTGCACGATCTCGGTCGCGATGGAGAGGCCGAGGCCCGTACCGCCGGATTCGCGGGAGCGCGCCTTGTCAACACGGTAAAACCGCTCGAATATGCGTTCACGATCCTTTGCGGGGATGCCGATACCGTCGTCCGAGACCTCCATCCAGACAGTCTCGCCCGCATCTCCGGCGGTAACGCGGATATGTCCGCCGTCCGGCGTGTACTTCACGGCGTTGCTGAGGATGTTGAGCATGACCTGCTCGATCCTGCCGCGGTCGCCCATAATAAGCGGAAGATGCTCGGAATACTCATGCGTCAGCTCATGCTTGTGGCGCTGCGCCTCAAGCGCGATCGAGCGCAGCACGGAGTCTATCGCCTCGCCGAACGGGAAGCGCGCCATGACCATCTCGCTGCGCCCGGAGTCGAGCCGCGAAAGCGTCAGCAGGTCCTGAACGATGTGCGTCATGCGCTCGGTCTCGCTGATCACGATGTCAAGGAAGCTGTTCTCAGTCTCGCGCGGGATATCGCCGTCCGCGTCGCGTATGGTCTCGGCATACGAGCGGATGTTCGTCAGCGGCGTGCGGAGCTCGTGCGAGACATTCGCGACGAACTCGCGGCGGCGTTCCTCCGTCTTGCGGTGCTCGGTGACGTCGTGCAGCACGATCAGCACGCCGCCTGTCTCCTCGTCGGCAAAGGCGGCGAAATAGAGCTCCACGGAGCGCTCGCCCACGGTCAGCTCGGATTCCGCATAGTCGCCGCGGCGCATGCTCATCACGCGCTCAAAGGGACATATCGGTTCAAAAAGCTCGGAATAAACGCAGTCCTCCGGCGCGCGGTCCAGCATGGCGACCGCCGCGGGGTTGCAGTGTATCAGCGCGCCGCTGCCGTCGTAGGCGACGACGCCGTCCGTCATGTGCAGAAACAGCGCGTCGAGCTTGCTGCGCTCGTTTTCCACGGCGTCGATGGTGTCGTGCATGACGCGCGCCATGTCGTTGAAGGTGGTCGTCAGCACGCCGATCTCGTCGGTGGAATCGACCTCCAGTACCTCCTCGAAGTTTCCGCCCGCAATGCGCTCGGCGCCCTGCGTCAACTTTACGCTGGGGTCTATCATGGTCTTGGCAAGCAGAAAGCTCAAAAGCACCGAGACCAACAGTCCCACCAGAAGCGCCTGCAAAACGATCAAAAGCAGCTCTCCGTTGAGGCTTGAGACCGCCGAGCGGTTGTCGCGTATATAAATGATATAGCTGTTGTCTCCCCCGCTCACCGGCACCGCGACGTCCATATAGTTCGCGGCGATATCGCTCTCGTAGCCGGAGGAGCCGTTGCGCGCCGTCAGCAGGTTCGCTGTCTGTTCAAGCGAGCGTCCTCCCGCCTCGTCGCTTCCGGCAAGGAACTCGCAGGTCTTCCCGTCAAGGATATAGTAATTTCGGCTGCGCGAATTGATGCCCAGCGTACCGGAATACAGCTCGAGAAGCGACTGAAGCCTCTGCGCGCCGTTTTCCTGCGCCGCCTCCGAACGCAGCGCGTCGGCAAACGAGGGATCCGCAAAGGTCTCGCTCATCTGCTCATAAAAATCATTGATATAGAAGTTGGTGACGCTTATCATCAAAAACGCGCCGACGACCGTCATCAGCGACGTTATCAGCAGAATGAGTATCATGACGAGCTTCATATGAAGCGAGCGGAACATCTCTTTGCGCCCCCTTTCCTGCGGCTTTTACGGTGTGCTCAGTGTACCGAATAGTAATAGCCCACGCCGCGGCGCGTCATAATATAGGTCGGGTTGCCGGGATCGTCCTCTATCTTTTCGCGCAGACGGCGCACGGTAACGTCCACCGTGCGCGCGTCATCGCCGACGTAGCCGTAGTTCCAGACCTGCTCCATCAGATCCAC
>JAFZQQ010000311.1 GCA_017620315.1 Oscillospiraceae bacterium
CGCGGCCCAGCTTTTGCAGCGTCGAGGGCAGCCGGATATTGATCAGATCCTTGCAGTCGCAGTTTTCAAACGCGGAAGCGCCGATCTCCTCCAGCCCCTCCGGCAGCGACACGCTCGCGAGGTTGCTGCAGTTCTTGAACACGTAGTCGCCCACGCATTTCACGCCGCCGCCCAGCACTACGCTCGTGATCGACGTCTTCTGAGCGTTCCACGGCGCCACATCGTAATCGTAGCCGCTGTCGTCATAGTTCCACATCCAGCCGCTGCCGCCGACCGTCAGCTTGCCGTTTGAGAGGGTATAGGTCACGCCGCGGCCGCAGGTCTTGCCCGGAACAAATTTCACGTAATCGACCGAAGCCTCAAAATGTTTCCGCGCGTTCTTCAGCGCGCCGTTGCCGTTGCTGCCGACCGTGATCTTGTTCCATTCCGCCTGCGTGCCCTCGTAGTGGACGTCGCAGAGGTTCCCGGTGTCAAACGCGTAATCCTCGATCTTTGTCACGCTTTTTGGGATCGCGACATCGTGCAGCCCGCCGCTCCATTTGAAAAGGGAGCCGGGCAGGGTGCTCACGCCGCCGGGGATCGTGACCATCCGCAGACCGTCCGCGTCGTAAAACGCGTAAGAGCCGATCGTTTTCAGCGACGCGGGCAGCTTGATATCCGTCAGGCCCTTGCAGCCATAGAACGCGTAGCTGCCGATGCTTGTCAGAGTGGTCGACGGCAGCGTCACGCTCGCAAGACTTTCACAGCCGTAAAACGCGTTGTCGCCGACGGTCGTGACGCCGGTCTTGATCACGACGCCGGTGATGCTGCTTCTGCTGTCATACCACGGCGCGACCTCGCCCGCGTTCCCGCTGCTTTTCCAGTTATACATCGCGCCGCTGCCCTCGATGGTCAAAACGTCGTTCGACAGCGTCCAGGTCACGTGCTCCCCGCATCTTCCGTTCGCGGCGGAGGCGCCTGTCGGCAGGGCGATCAGCAGCGAGAGCGCCGCCGCCAGAAGGATGCTCGCCCGTTTTATGCTTCTCATGGTTCGTTTCCTCTCTTTCCGTGATATCTCAATTCGGGAAGGCGACCGCCTCGCCCAGCGGGACAAGGCTGCCGCTCGCGCTGACGACGAACGCCTTGAAGGTATTGATCTCCCCGGCGCTGTTGTCGACCGGCAGCTCAAAGGTCGCCGAGGCGCCGACGCCGACGCCGACCCTGACGTACATCAGCCCGCTCAAAAACCTTCCGTTCGCGTCATAGGCGGCGACCAGCACACGCGCGTTTTCGGCCTCGTCACTGATCCTTGTGATCGTCACGCTGACGAAGCACGGCGCCTTGGGGATCGCGTTCAGCTTCGCACCGTCAGCGCTGAGCACCTCGAGCGCGTCGATCGTGAAGGGCAGGACGGTCGGCGCGTCGGTGTAGTGCCAGGTGCAGTCCTTGTGCTCCAAACGGTTGTTACCGCTCTCGTGGACTGCGATCAGCTCGTAGCGGTCCGTCTCCGTGCCGCCGTACCAGACGTCGGTGAGTCCGCTGCAGTAGAAAAAGGCGTTTTTGCCGATCACACCCAACGAGCGGGGTATCGTGACGTCCGTCAGGCTCCCTGCATAATAAAACGCGTAGGCGCCGATGCCCTTGACGCCGCTTTGCAGCACCGCGGCGGTGATCGAGCTTCTCTGCTGCTCCCACGGGACGGCGGAATAGGAGGAGCCGGTCGTATAATCAAACATCCAGCCCGTACCGCTGACCGTCAGCGTGCCGTCGCTGAGCGCCCAGGTCAGTCCGCGCCCGCAGGTCTTGCCCTCGACATATGGCACATACGTCACCGACGCGTTGTAATGGATCCGCGCGGTGGCGAGTTTGTCGCTGTTGTAATTGGTGATTTCCTTCCACTCCGCAGCCGTGCCCTCGTAGTGGACGTCGCAGAGCACGGTGTTGTAAAACGTGTTCGTGCTGATTTTTTTGACGGTCTTTGGAATGGCTATGTCGTAAAGACCCTGGCATCTGTTGAACAGATAATCCGGCAGCTCGGTCACGCCGCTGGGAATCGTGATCATGTGCAGATATGTCATGCCGTAAAAGGCGCTTGCCCCGATGGAGGTGAGCGTGGCGGGCAGCTTGAGGTCCGTGAGACTGCTGCTGGCGCAGCCGTAGAACGCGCTGTCGCCGATGGACGTCAGCCCATCCGGCAGCGTGACGGACGCGAGCTTGCTGCAGTTGTAGAACGCGTAGTTTCCGACGCGCTTCACGCCGCTTTTCAGCACCGCGGCGGTGATCGAGCTTCTCTGCTGCTCCCACGGGACGGCGGAATAGGAGGAGCCGGTCGTATAATCAAACATCCAGCCCGTACCGCTGACCGTCAGCTTACCGTTGCTGAGGGTATAAGTCAGCCCGCGCCCGCAGGTCTTGCCCTCGATATACGGCACATAAGCCATCGACGCGCCGTAATGGATCCGCGCGGTGCCGAGCCTGTCGCTGTTATAATTGGTGATCTTCTTCCACTCCGCCGCCGTGCCCTCGTAGTGCACGTCGCAGAGCGGGGTGTTGTAAAACGTGTTCGTGCTGACCTTTTTGACGGTCTTTGGAATGGCTATGTCGTAAAGGCCCTGGCATCTGTTGAACAGATAGTCCGGCAGCTCGGTCACACCGCTGGGGATCGTGATCATGTGCAGATATGTCATGCCGTAAAAGGCGCTTTTACCGATGGAGGTGAGCGTGGCGGGCAGCCTGAGGTCGGTGAGCTCACTGCTGGCGCAGCCGTAGAACGCGCTGTCGCCGATGGACGTCAGCCCATCCGGCAGCGTGACGGAGGTCAGGCTGCCGAATTCGTAGAACGCCTCGCTGCCGACTCTCGTGACGCCCTTTTCTATCACGATGCGGACAATGCTGCTCTTGCTCTCGTTCCATTCCGGCGTCGTATAGGAGCTGGAGATGTTGTAATCCCGCATGTCGCCGCTGCCCGTGATCGTCAGCGTACCGTTCGACAGCGACCATCTCACGTTTTTGCCGCCGTTCACGCTCGTGTCACCGCAATAGCCGCTCGTCGCCGCTGCGGAGGCGGAGACGGGCAGCAGGACGGCGATCAGCATCGCTGCGCACAGCGCCGTAAGTACCTTTTTGATCTGCATAGGATTGACCTCGCTTTCGCATATATTGGTGGTTGACGCCTTTTCGAGCATTATATATTGTATAGGTACAATATGCAAGAAGAAATGTCTTGCGGAGACGGAAAAAGCATGTATACTGTTATTGAACAAGCAAACAAGGGGGGCTTTTCATGGCGCTGAGCACCGATCCCGCGCTGCAAAACGCAGTCGTCTACAGCATTTATGTCCGCGCGCACACAAGCGAGGGCACCTTCAACGCGGTCGTGCCCGATCTTGACCGTATCCGCGCGCTCGGCACGGACAACATCTGGTTCATGCCCATCCACCCCATCGGAGTGAAGGGCAAAAAGGGAAGCCTCGGCTGCCCATACGCCAACCGCGACTATCGCGCTGTCAACCCCGTCTACGGCACGATGGAGGACTTTCGCCGCCTCTGCGACGAGATACATGCGCGCGGTATGCGCGTGATGATCGACGTCGTGTACAACCACACCTCGCCGGACTCCGTGCTCTGGGAAACACACCCGGAGTTCTTCTACAAGCGTCCCGACGGCAGCCCGGGCAACCGCATCGGAGACTGGACCGACGTCATCGATCTGGACTACGGCGTACCGGCGCTGTGGGACTATCAGATCGACTCTCTCCGCGAGTGGGCAAAGCTGGTCGACGGCTTCCGTTGCGATGTCGCCTCGCTCGTTCCGGTTGGGTTCTGGAAGAAGGCGCGGGAAGCAGTGGAGGCGGTGCATCCCGGCTTTGTATGGCTCGCCGAGAGCGTACACCGTTCGTTCGTAACGTTCTGCCGCGGCGCCGGCATACCCTGCGCAACCGACGCCGAGCTTTACGAGGCGTTCGACATGGAATATGAATACGACGTCCGCGCCGTGTTTGAAAAGCACTTAAGCGGCGAGGCTGCGCTTTCGCACTGGACAGACCTGCTGGAGTTTCAGGAAGCGGCGTATCCCGCGAATTACAACAAGCTGCGCTTTCTCGAAAATCACGACGTACCGCGCATTGCCTCGCTCGTCCGGAACGAAACGGCGCTTGAAAACTACACCTCCATGCTCTACTTTCTCAAGGGCGCGACGATGCTTTACGCCGGGCAGGAGTGGGAAAACGAGCATCTGCCGAGCCTGTTCGAGCAAGAGCCGATCGACCGCTCGACCGGGCGCGACCTCACGCCGCTGCTGCAAACGCTCGGCAAGATCAAGCACAAAGCCCTCGCGCCGGACGACGTCTTCTCCGCCCGCGCAATGGACAAAACCGACGTCGCGGTGATGACGCGCGAAAACGCCACGGAAAAGAAGCTCGGCATATTCAGTCTTTCCGGCAAGGCTGTCTCCGTCGAGCTGGACGTGCCCGACGGCAGCTATGTCAATCTCATCGACAACACGCGCGTAACGGTCATAAAGGGCTCGCTGCGCTGCGACGGCAAGCCGATCCTATTCAAATTCTCCCGCTGAACGCTGCGCTCTCCGCCGTCCCCTTGATCGGGGCGGCGGTTTTTTTGTTTTTCCCGACGGGTTTCGCGGGTTTTCGCGCATGAAAGCTCCTACAATATGTGGTGTAAAGCAATTGCTGGCATTCTACATCTTGATAAAACAAGGAGGAGCGCATCATGGAGCTCACGCACAAAAACACATTTCTTTCACGCAGGGTATTTTATCTGCCGGTAGACAGGATACGCCCGAACCCTTCACAGCCGCGGCGCTGGTTTGACGACGATTCGCTTGCCGAGCTGAGTCGGAGCATTCTGCGCTATGGCATCATCCAGCCGCTGACCGTGCGGCACGGCGCGCAGGGCTATGAGCTGATTGCCGGGGAAAGGCGGCTGCGCGCGGCGAAGCTCGCGGGACTGAAGGAGGTGCCATGCCTGCTCGCCCGCGCGGACGAGGAGGACTCTCCGCTGCTGGCGCTTATCGAGAATCTGCAGCGGCGCGATCTTCACTGGTACGAGGAAGCGGTCGCCATCGCAAAGCTGATCTCCGCCTATGGGCTCTCGCAGGAGCAGGCCGCCGAGAAGCTTGGCAAGTCCCAGAGCGCCGTCGCGAACAAGCTGAGGCTCCTGCGCCTCTCGCCGGACTGCGTTGCCCTGCTGCGCGAGCACGACCTCACCGAGCGGCACGCCCGCGCGCTGCTGCGGCTTGAGGACGACGAGACGCGTCTCGCGGCGGCTCGCGAGATCGCCGGGCGAAAGTACAACGTCGCGCAGACGGAGGCCTATGTCGAGTCGCTGCTTCGAGACCGCGCGGTAGCTCAGCCGCCGCGCCAGCCGACCTACATCATCAAGGACGTGCGCATCTTCCTCAACAGCATCCGCCGTCAGCTCGGGGTGATGCAGCGCGCCGGGGTCGACGCCGCCGTCGAGCGCGAGGACACCGACGACGAGATACGCATGACGATACGCATACCCCGCCGCGCCGCGGAAAGCTCGCCGGAGTACGCGGGAATGTGAACACAGGGCATACGCACTGCAAAAGCACAGAAATTTTATCAAAAATTGTGTTTTCTTAATAGTGACTTTCCTCAAAAAATGTGTTTTCTGTAAGGTAAAGATTTAATCAACACCACATATGGTTTTTTGAGGGAGATTTCCGTAATGGCCAGAGGAAAGCGGGAGCTTGTAAAAGAGGCAAAGCCCAAGTATTGGCTCATACCGACGCTCATAGCCGCAGCCGCGGTGAGCGTCTACGCAGGATTTTGTATTTCAGCGGCTGCAAGCGGCGAGATCAACCCCAACACGGTGATCGGCGGGCACGACGTCGGCGGGCTTACGCGCAATGAAGCCATCAATCTGCTGACGCCCTCGCTCGACAATCTGCGGCACAACAGCGGCGTACATGCGACGCTCGAATCCGGGGAGGACGCGGCCTATCTCAGCTATGACGAGCTGGGCGTGACCTTCAACGCGGAGACGCTGGCGGACGAGGCCTACGAGAGCAGCCACACCGGCAATCCGCTTGCCGACGGCTGGGAGCTGCTCCGCTCGGCGCTGGGAAAGAGCACCGCGGTCACCCCGCGGCCCGAGCCCGGCTGGGAAGAGGCCGCGGCGGAAAAGCTCGCCGCGGCGTCGGAGCTCGGCGCAAAGGACTTTTCGTTCTCCGTGGGCGACAATTATTTGACGCTGACCAAGGCGCGCAACGGCCGCGACGTCGACACCTTTGCCCTGCGCGCAAGGCTTGAAGACGCTCCGGCGGATGCCTCCGGCTCGCGAAGCGTGATGCTGCCCTATTCCGAGATAGCGGCGGATCAGGGCAACCTTGCCGAGCTGAACGAGAAGCTGGGCGGCGAGATGGCAAACGCGAAATACGACGCCGAGACCGACAGCATCATCCCGGAGCGCCCCGCACTCAACTTTGATGTGGCGGAGGCACAGAGGAAGCTTGACGCCGCGGAGCCGGGTTCTCAGGTGACTGTCCCCGCGGTGGCGTCCACGCCGACGGTCACCGCTGCAGAGCTTGAAAAGGTCCTGTTCCGCGACCTGCTCGGCACCTACACCACGCGCGTCGGCGGCGCGGCGGGACGCAAGTCCAACGTCAAGCTGACCGCGCAGCGCGTCAACGGCACGGTGCTCAACAGCGGCGAGGAGTTCAACTACTATGCGCTGACGGGGCCCTTCACCAAGGAGAACGGCTATCAGAGCGCGCCCGGCTATCTGCAGGGCAAAACCGTTGAGATGGACGGCGGCGGCGCCTGCCAGTGCAGCTCGACGACCTATGCCGCCGCGCTGCTCGCGAACCTTGAGATCGTCAAGCGCACGGCGCACGGCTTTGCCTCGGACTACATAGGCCTGGGACTGGACGCGACGGTCTCCGGCGGCGGCCCGGACTTCATTTTCCGCAACAACACGCCCTATCCTATCAAGATAGAGACCGTATACAGCGACACGAATCGCCTGACGGTGAATATCTACGGCACCAAGACCGACGATACCTATGTGAAGATGCGCACCGAGGTGCTGTCCTCCACGCCGTATGAAGAGGAATACAAGGAGAGCGAGGAGGTCGCCCCCGGCGAGCGCAAGGTCGAGCAGACGCCCTATACCGGCTATGTGGTGGACACCTACCGCCAGCTCTACGACGGACAGGGCAACCTGATCTCCGAGACCTTTGAGGCGCGCAGCAAGTACAACAAGCGCAACCGCATCATCCTCGTCGCCCCCGGCGAGCTTCCCAATGGCGAACAGGGCGGAGAGACGCCCGCAAACGGCGGCACGCCCGCGAACGGCGGCGAAACGCCGCCCGATACGGGCACGACTCCGCCGGATACCGGCGAGACCCCGCCCGACACCGAAACCACGCCGCCCGACGAGGGAGAAACCCCGCCCGATCCCGTCCCGCCGAGCGATATTCCCGGCGGCGTGAGCGCCGTTCCGATCGACGACCAGATAGACGAGCTGGGCAATAACGGGGGAGGCGGCTGATGGTACGGCGGATCACCGCGCTTTTAGCCGCGCTGGCGCTCTGCCTCGGGCTGTGCGCCTGCCGCCGCTATCTGCCGGAGAACAGTGGCAAGCCTCAGGAGGCGCCGCCGGTCACACCCGCCGAGCCAGCCGCGGGAGAGACCGAGACCGAGCCCTTGACGCTCGACGCTCTTAACGTCGAGTTCGCGGTGGGCGCGCGCGACGTCAACGAGCTGCTGACACTGCAAAAGCGTTTTCCCGACGCCCTGATCAACGCCCTCGGCGCTCAGCGCGTGGACGTTGGCAAGGTCGACGTCACCTTCAGTCCCAGCGGAGAGGCCACACAGGCGGCGATGAAAAGCGGCGCGGTGCAGCTTGCCTTTCTTCCCGCGGAGGACTATTTCGCCTATCCCTTCGGCACGGTGATCGCGGCCGAGAAGGCGGCGGTACCCGAGCTTACGACCGGTCTGATCCTCTCCGCCGACGGCGGCGAGCGGCTGGTTTCCGCGCTGCGCAAGGCTCTGCCCGATCTCAAAAGAGTGCTCTCGTCCTACACGTCGGAGACCGCGCTCGGAACCTATGTCTTTGACGAGGAGGCTCTCACCCAGCTTGAACGGCTGCACGAGACCGGCGACGCGCAACTCTGCGCGGCGAACGCCTCTGTCGGCGGCAAAACGCTGACGCTTCGCGGCGTGGGGCACAGACTGAACGACTATCTGTGGGGCATTCGCGCGATAGAGGTCTACGACGGGGAAACGCTCGTGCAGACCGTCTCGCTCTCCGACGCCTCGGACGACCCGGACGGCGGACTTGACGAGTACAGCTCCTGTCCCGAGCCGGAGCAGCTGTTTCGCGCGGTCGACGTCAATTTTGACGGTTACGACGACATCGAGGTGTTCGGATGGCTGACGAACAATACCATTCCGTACTTCTACTGGCTGTGGAACAGCGACGAGAAGCGTTATGAATACGCCTTCCGCCTGCAGGGCACGACGATAGACCCCGCCGATAAGACGCTGAGCGCGGAATACCGCGAAAGCGCCGAGCTCTTCTGGCGCGACGTCTACGAATGGCGCGACGGCGTGCTGACGCAGATCAGCCACGAGCAGATAACAGAATAAAAAAGCACGGCCTGCGGCATAAATGAACCGCAGACCGTGCTTTTCTCTTGCCTCAGCAGCCCGAATTTTTCTTTATCGGGTTGAATTCATCATCGAAATACAGGTCTTCATCCTCAAAATAGAAAAAAGGCTTGTGTTTGTTCGAGCATTTGTAAGCTTTGACATACAGTTGTCCGCCCTGGCCCTTCGGGGTGATCGTCACCATATCCGGATCCGGCATACCATGATACCCTTTGCAATACGGGCAGTAGCCGTTGCTCACGTAACCAACCAGAGGAATACCCCCCGCGACGGCGTCCAGGATCTCGTTTGGCAGCTCGACGCCTATTTCGCCCGCAAGCGCTGTCAGCTCGTCCATGCTCCTGCACTGCTTCGCTCTTGCCTTCTGCTCGTCCGAAAGGCTTTCCCACATGGCCTCCAGCGCCTTGTTCAGTTCATTCATCTTGTTATCGTCCATTGTTAAGCTCCTTTCTCTTTTCGGTTTCAGCAGTCAGCCGCGGCAAGGCCGACCTTCTCTTGCTTGTTTGTACGCAGAACTATCCGATGTGGCAGCGATAAATGATCGTTTTTTTATATTTTGAGTATATGGGATCATCCGGCGGATTGCAAGGGTGAAATCGCTGGCCGTTGGCGCAAGTGATATTATGGCCTTGCGATGCTCCCTGCGGTCGCAGTGATGTGTTTCGCTTTTCACGCGAGAAGCGCACATCACGCCGCAAGGCACATCACTTGCGAAGCATACATCACGTTCCGCACAGCGGAACATATCGTTCAAAAAAGCGAAAGCTATCGACGTATCAAAACACCCTTCATAAACGGCGTTTCATTATGTGTCTCGTAAACTATTTCCTTTTCTTCTTCGGTACATCCAATCAGTATTTTTATTTCCGAATCTTTTTTGATCAGATCTACAATGCACATTATTGCATCGATCTGTTTTTCGCCGCTTCCTATCCACACGTCTATTCCGCCGCCATCCATAGAAGACGTATCTTTCAGGTATCCATAATTCACCTTATAAATGAAATCAGGATACTTGGGATGGGAGGTTCCTTTTGGTCTGTCAATAATGATCTCCGAATCATTTACCAATTCATCCAACACTTTCCAAAACTCTTTATTATAACCGTCCACGTTTTCACCTCCACAATTCCCAATTTGTTTAGCCGTCCCTATTCGTGCTCTGCTTTGCTGTATTGATGGACGAGATCAGCATGACCCGTATGCTTGTACAGGCAGAATCAAGCGTTTTGTACTCTGCTTCCGGTAGATACCCGGTTTTGTACAGAAGTTCCAGCCAATAACCTGTCTCGTTGGCTTCTTTCAGAGCGATCTGCAACTTGGCAATAAAGTCCGCTTTGCCGTGGGCGTATTGCGCTTCGCGGATGTTGGCCCCGATGGAGGTGCCGGACCGGCCGATCTGATTGGAGATTACAGATTCGTGTTTTGCTTTCAGGTCCTTGACAAGGTTTATGATCGAAACAGCAAAATCCATAGACTGTACAGATAACTGGTCGTTGCGCATAGCTCTCACCTCTCAATGGCACTTTATCACATGAGAGAAATGTGGTCAAGAATGTGAAAACCGTCCGGGAGTGAATGAAGAAATGAAGACACTCGCTGCGCTCGTTAATGAAGACGGCGGCAAGCCGCCGAATGAAGCGAAGTCACCCTCTCTCATTCCTCCCGTTCTCATTCCTTCATTAGCGAAGCGTCTTCATTTTGCTTCATTAGCCCTCAAAGAGGGCGACTTCATTGAAAAACTCCTCTTTTGTCTGGTAGACAAAAGAGGAGTTTTTCCTGGAGCAGGGTACGGGAGTCGAACCCGCCTTAACGGCTTGGGAAGCCGCTGTAATACCGATATACCAACCCTGCGTATGTATATTGTCGTATCACCGGCAAGCTTGATAGGATATCATGTCCAACAGACATGATATCCAGCCATATTTTGCGGTTGCCGCGCAAGCGGCGAGCAAAATGGCGATCCAAATAATAACAACAGCGTTGTTATTATAGCAGAGCTTTCACAGCTTTGCAAGGCGAAAATGAATGTTTTGTGTCTCCGCTGCATATTTTTTTCTGAAACTATGTGGGGGAGGCAGTTCTATGAAACGATTTCTTGCCGCTTTGTGCCTTTGCGCGCTTGCGCTCGGAGGCGTCGGCGTGCGGGCGGACGCGGTCACGGTCAGTGCGCCCTCGGCGGTGCTGATGGAGAAGACCACCGGCACGGTGCTTTACGCCAAGGACGAGCACACGCCGCGCGAGCCCGCGAGCGTGACGAAGATAATGACGCTGCTGCTTACAATGGAGGCTATCGACTCCGGCGCGCTCTCCTATGACGACGTCGTCACCGCCAGCGCGCACGCGAGCTCGATGGGCGGAAGCCAGATCTGGCTGCGTGAGGGCGAGAAAATGACCGTGCGCGAGCTTTTGAAGGCTGTGTGCGTGGTCTCGGGCAACGACGCCGCGGTCGCGCTCGCCGAGCACCTTGCGGGCAGCGAGGACGCCTTTGCCGAGCGGATGAACTAACGCGCGCGCGAGCTGGGCATGAACGACACAAGCTTTGTGAACGCTACGGGGCTTCCCGCCGCGGGGCACCTGACCTCCGCCTACGACATAGCCCTGATGTCGCGCGAGCTCATATTGAACCATCCGCAGATACGCGAGTTCACGACCATCTGGATGGACTCGCTGCGCGAGGGAGAGTCGATGCTTGTGAACACCAACAAGCTCATTCGCTTCTACGAGGGCGCGACCGGGCTCAAAACCGGCTCCACCGACTCCGCCGGATACTGCCTGAGCGCGACAGCCGAGCGAAACGGCATGGAGCTTATCGCCGTTGTGATGAAGGGCAAAACCAGCGACGAGCGCTTTGCCGACGCCCGCGCGATGCTCGACCACGGCTTTGCGACGTATACGCTCGTGAGCGTGACGCCTGACAGCGCGCTCGCGCCGATACCCGTTGTGCTCGGCGAGCGGAGCGCGGTGCAGCCGGTGCTGACGACAGACAATACGCTGCTGCTCGAAAAGACTGCCGCCGCGGGGATGAACCGGGAGCTCTCGCTTCCGGAGAGCGTGGACGCGCCGGTGTGCGAGGGCGACAGGCTGGGCGAGCTGCGCGTGAAGGACGCCGGAGGAAACACGCTCGCCGTGCTGCCGATTTTCGCGGGGGAGAGCGTGGCGCATGTGACCTTTTGGCAAATGCTTCTCCGCGTGCTTAGAATTGCGTTCGCCGCGGGATAATACC
>JAFZQQ010000312.1 GCA_017620315.1 Oscillospiraceae bacterium
GATCACCGAATCTGCCTCAACGCGCGAAACGCCCGCCATTACCGAGGCGCTTGAGCGGCTGCGCGCGCTGGGCTATACGCTCTCGCTGGATGATTTCGGCACAGGCTACTCCAACCTGATGCAGCTGATCAGCAGCAGCTATAAAAATGTGAAGATGGACAAGTCGCTCCTCTGGGACGCCGAGCACAACAACGCTACGGCGCAGATGCTCGAGAGCATGGTGCATGTCATCCGAAGCATCGGCTTCAACGTGGTGCAGGAGGGCGTGGAGACCGAGGCACAGCTCAAAAGGGCTACGGACTACGGCAGCAATCTCATTCAAGGCTTTCTGTTCAGCAGACCGATCCCGAAAGAGGAGTTTCTTGAATACCTGAAAAAAGAAAACCTTAAAGAGCACGAAGCTCAAAACAGAATAGAGGCTTTCACAGAATGAAAAAGCCGGCCTCCCGCATCGAACCGCGGGAGACCGGTCGTTTTTGTCCGGCGCTCTTACTCGTCGAGCTTGAGCACGGCAAGGAAGGCTTCGGTCGGCACCTGCACCGTGCCGAGGGAGCGCATTTTTTTCTTGCCCTCTTTTTGCTTTTCCAGCAGCTTCTTCTTGCGCGTGATGTCGCCGCCGTAGCACTTGGCAAGCACGTCCTTGCGCATGGCCTTGACGGTCTCGCGCGCGATGACGCGCCCGCCGATCGCCGCCTGGACCGGCACCTCAAAGAGCTGGCGGGGAATGTTTTCCTTGAGCTTTTCGCAGAGCTTCCGCGCGCGGGGATATGCCTTGTCCTTATGCGCGATAAAGCTGAGCGCGTCGACCTGGTCGCCGTTTAAGAGAAGGTCGACCTTCACAAGCTCGCTGGGCCGGTAGCCCGAGAGCTCGTAGTCCAGTGAGGCGTAGCCCTTTGTGTTCGCCTTGAGCGAGTCGAAGAAATCATAGATGATCTCGTTGAGCGGCATCTCATAGTGCATCTCGACAAGGAAGGTGTCGAGATACTGCATATCCTTGAACTCGCCGCGCCGATCCTGGCACATCGGCATAATATTGCCGACATAGTCCGGCGGCGTGACGATCGTTACCTTGACGAAGGGCTCCTCGGCGTGCTCTATGACGCCGGGGTCGGGGTAGTTGTGCGGATTGTCGACGCGCACCATCGTCCCGTCGGTTTTGTAGACCTCGTAAATGACGCTCGGGAGCGTGGTGACGAGATCGAGATCGAACTCGCGCTCAAGCCGCTCCTGAATGACCTCCATGTGCAGCATACCCAGGAAGCCGCAGCGGAAGCCGAAGCCGAGAGCAACGGAGCTTTCCGGCTCGAAGGTGAGCGAGGCGTCGTTCAGCTGGAGCTTTTCAAGCGCGTCGCGCAGATCCGGATATTTGCTGCCGTCCTCGGTGTAGATGCCGCAGTAGACCATCGAGCGCACCTTGCGGTAGCCCGGCAGCGGCTCGGAGGCGGGGCTCTCGGCGCCGGTTACCGTGTCGCCGATTTGCGTGTCGTGAACGTCCTTTATGCTGGCGGTGAACCAGCCGACCTGACCCGCGCGCAGTTCGCTTGTGCTCTCGAGCCCGAGCGGGCGCATCAGTCCGCACTCGACGACCTTGAAGCGCGCTCCGGTGGCCATCATCTTGACCTCCATGCCGGGGCGGATGGAGCCGTCCATCAGACGCATATAGACGATGACACCGCGATAAGCGTCATAATAGCTGTCGAATATCAGCGCGCGCAGCGGCGCGGAGACGTCGCCCTTCGGCGCGGGCAGGCAGTTCACTATGTCCTCCAGCACCGCGTCGATGTTGATACCCTGCTTGGCGCTTATTTCCGGAGCATCCTCCGCGGGGATGGCGAGGATGTTTTCAATCTCCTCCTTCACGCGCTTGGGGTCGGCGGCGGGCAGGTCGATCTTGTTGAGCACGGGGCGGATCTCAAGATCGTGCTCCATGGCGAGATAGGTGTTGGCCAGCGTCTGCGCCTCGATGCCCTGCGAGGCGTCCACCACCAGCAGCGCGCCCTCGCAGGCGGCGAGCGAGCGGGAGACCTCGTAGTTGAAGTCCACATGGCCCGGGGTGTCGATAAGGTTCAGGGTATAGGTCTCGCCGTTGCGCGCGGTGTAGTCGAAGGTGACGGCGCGCGCCTTGATCGTTATGCCGCGCTCGCGCTCGAGGTCCATGTTGTCGAGTATCTGATCCTCCATCTCACGCGCGCTCACGGCGTTGCACTTTTCAAGCAGCCTGTCCGCAAGCGTGGACTTGCCGTGGTCGATGTGCGCGATTATGCTGAAATTGCGGATGTTTTCCTGTTTCATAAATCACACTTCCTTATAGGGCAATGCCGCGAATTCGCACACTGGAGATATACGGCGCTGCCCAGGCTTCCGAAAGGGGCGGATGCGCTGAGCGCAGACCGGGAGGCTATCTTCCCAAAAGCCGGTTGGTCTCTTCCTCGGTCGAGTGCAGGACCTGCGTAAGACTTTGGGTGAGCCCCGGGTATGCCTGCGAAAGCGCGGTGCTGTCCATCGCGGGCAGCGACGCGTCCTCGCTCTCCATCGCGTCGAGCGCCTGAGCGAAGCTGACGCGGGCAAGCCGCATCTCTGCGTCCACCGCGTCCATCGAAAACGCCGTGCCGCCGAGAGCAAAGAACTTGTCCTTCCCGCCTGCCGCGCGGTGGAGCATTCTGTAAAGCTGATAGAGCGCGCCGCCGAGATAGCTTCCCGCGGCGTTGACCGCCTCGCGCGAGCCGGTGCCGCCGAGCAGTTCAAAAAGAAGGCTCGTTGTATTCACGAGCAGCTTTTTTTGCAGCGTCGCGGCGATGCTTCCTTTCAGACTGCCCTTTTCGCTGCTGGCGTCGTAGAGCTCCTGCGCGTCGATGACCGCGCCGTCGCGGTCCAGTGTGCGCCCAAGCAGATAGTCTGCGCTCACATGGTAATAGTCGCAGGCCTTGCGGACAAAGGCGAGGCCGGGCTCGCGCACGCCGTTTTCATAGTGGCTGAGCAGCGCCTGCGAAATATCGAGATCGCGCGCCGCCTGCCGCTGCGATATCTCCTTTTCCTGCCGAAGCAGGGCAAGCGTACGGGGAAAATCTTCGTTCATGTCGGATACCTCTGTTTATCATACTGTATTCAATACGGTGCGTATTAGTATATATTGCAGAATACGATTTGTAAAGAGTTTTTTGCTTATTTGGCGGGTATCGTCCGCGTATTATTTCCCGACAGCATTCTCCCTCGTGGTGCGTTAAAATTCACGTAAACGGGGGTGGACAGGCTGTGAATAAACTTCACGTGCCCCGACGGGAGGCCGTCGGGCGAATTCTGGTTTGCATTCTGCGCGCGCTGCTGGGGGCGCTTTTATCCGGCGCGCAGGTGCTTGGAGGC
Organism: Oscillospiraceae bacterium; assembly: GCA_017620315.1. Lineage (GTDB taxonomy): Bacteria > Bacillota > Clostridia > Oscillospirales > Oscillospiraceae > Hominicoprocola. The sequence goes on from JAFZQQ010000312.1 coordinate 3,361, forward strand.
TATGCGCCGTTTGCCGTCGGCGCCGTCGGCGCGGCGGGGCCGGGCTGGGAGGGGCTTGGCGCGCTTGTCGGCGTTGGCCTTGGCGCGCTTGCGCTGCTGGACTTTCCTCACGCGCTGCGGACAATGGCCTGCTGTGTGCTCATCTTCACGGCGAACAACGCCTTCTGCGAGCTCAAGGCATACAAAAAGCCATGGTTCCTTTCGACGATGACGGCGGGGCTTATGCTCACCGTCGAGGCGATCTACGCAATTCGGTCGGGCAGTCTTGCCGCAGCGGCATACTGCGTCGCGGCGACGGCGCTCGCGGCGCTGTTCGCGCCCTGCTGCAGACTGGCGCTTGAGTCAGAGGACGCGCGGCGCGAGCATCCCGCGGCGGCGTTGATGCTGCTGACGGGGATACTTACCGCGCTGGGCGCGGCGCAGTTCGAGAGCGGACTTGCTCCCGGGCGCGCCGTGGCTGTGCTGGCGGTGCTTTTTATCGCCTTTGACCGTGATATGGCGTCATCGCTGGCCTCTGCGCTGTGCATAGGGCTTGCGATGGATATCTCGACGGCGCGGGGAGAATTCCTGCACGCCGCATGCTATGGCTTTGCCGCGCTATTGACCGGCTTTCTGCGGCAGAAAAGCCGATTGCGCGCGGCAGGGATCTTTGCGCTTGCGGTGACGCTCTTCTCGCTTCCGCTGGGGCTTGAGAGCGGTACGACGCTTCTCTGTGAGGGACTTGCGGGAACGCTTATGTTCCTGCTGCTGCCCTCGCGCGCATTGCGTTCCGTGCACGCGGCGACAGAGGACGCCGCCGAAGCGCGCGAGGATAGCATCCGCGGCAGACTGAGAGAGTCTGCGGAGGCGATAAAAGAGCTTTATGAGGGCGTGGCAAACGGCGTGGAAACGAAGGAAGAGAACCCGGCGATCATCTTTGACCGCGCGGCGGAGGCGGTCTGTCGCGACTGTGCGCTGCGCGAGACCTGCTGGGAGCTGGAGTACCGCCGCACGTTCAACGCAATGAGCGAGGCGGCGGGAGCGCTGCTGGAAAACGGAGAGGGCTCCGCCGGGGACTTTCCTCAGTTCTTTTCCGAGCGCTGCGTCAGGTTCACGAGCTTTCTCGCCGCGGTCAACTCGGAGCTTCGCGCCTTCCGGCTGCGCAGGCAGTACAGGGTGCGGCTGAGGGACGCGAACGCGCGTTCCGCCGCACAGTACGCGCAGCTTTCGGAGCTTTTGAGACAGGCGGCGGAGCGCCCTGTCGAGGCGGCGGGAACGGCGCTTCTCGATTACAGGATAGGACTGAAGCTGCGCCCGAAGAACGGCGAGCTCATAAGCGGAGACAGCGCGGAGAGCTTCGAGACCGGCGGCGGTGAGCTTTGCCTCCTGCTCTCGGACGGCATGGGCAGCGGCGAGGACGCAAGGCGGGAATCATCGTTTGCCGTGCATCTTATAGAGCGGCTGCTGCGCGCCGGGATAGACGCCCCGCCGACGCTGCGGACGATCAACAGCGCGCTGAGTCTGCGCGCGGAGTATTCCGACAGCTTTGTCACGGTGGATCTTCTGACGCTCTCACTCAAAAGCGGGGAGGGCGAGCTTTACAAGTACGGCGCTGCGCCGTCGTATGTCAAGCGCGGGCGGAGGGTGCACCGTGTGGGCTGCGCCTGTCTGCCCGCGGGTCTTGCAGACGGCGCTGCGCCGCCGGAGCAGACGCATATCCGGCTGGAAGCCGGAAGCTTTCTCGTTATGGTGACGGACGGCGTTGCCGACGCGACGGACGATGAGTGGCTTCGGACGCTGCTTGCGGAGTGGGAAGGGGAGAACCCGCAGATGCTGGTGTCGTCCATCCTTGCGGACAGCTATGCGCACAAGGGCACCGCCGACGACGCGGGCGTAATGGTTCTGTACCTTCCGGAACGGGGCGGAGGTGCAAAAGAGGCTTGATATAAGGGAAGCGCCGGGAATTGATATGCTCCCTCTATAGGAGACAGTGAAAAACAAAACTGTCACCTATAGGGGGAGCATTGCTATGCCAAAAAAAGAAATGGTGAGCTTCGAAGAGAAGCATCGGTTAGTTTTAGCGTGTATCAATAGGAAGA
>JAFZQQ010000313.1 GCA_017620315.1 Oscillospiraceae bacterium
CCGTGCGGTGGTGCGTTTCCTCGCCGGCAAGAACGCGGTCACGCTGCTTGCCACGCACTACGACGGCACCGCGGAGTTTGCGGCGCGGCACTATCAGGTCAAGGGGCTCAAGCGCCTGGGCGCGGAGACGGAGGGCGCGGGCACGGGCACGGACAGGCTGAGGCAGATTGAGACCGCGATGGACTACGGCCTGATACCCGTTGCCTCTGACGCGGAGTGTCCGCGCGACGCGCTTCGCATCTGCCACATGCTCGGCATGGCGGAGGAGATACTTGACTTCATGGAGCGCGAGGGCGACGTTGAAGTAAACGAATCAAAGAATCCATAAAAAACTCTTGATTTTTTTTCTAAATTTGTATAATATCAATAATACATTTCGGAGAGAGACGCATATCACGGAGTACTGATTTGACCGTATAACAGCGGAAAACTGAATAACCGTAATAGAGGCGCGGAGCGAAGGGTAGCCGCCGTCCTATGGGACGGCATCCCGGAGGGCGGCAAAGGGTCGCTCCGCCGAAGGTCTGCGGCGCGCCGAACCGCTCTCCTGGCAGCCGAGCCCAGCGCCGGCTGCTGTCATGCAACGCATGGAGCGCTATTGGGACAAGAATTCCCGATAGCGTTTTTCTTTTGGATGACACAACATTAAACCGATAAAGAGGAGGAACAACAGCATGAAATCATTGATCCGTGTCCGCATGGGCGCAGAGGACGCGCACTATGGCGGAAACCTGGTGGACGGGGCGCATATGCTGCACCTGTTCGGCGACGTGGCGACCGAGCTGCTGATCATGCAGGACGGCGACGAGGGACTTTTCTGCGCCTATGACAACGTGGAATTCCTTGCTCCGGTCTTCGCCGGGGACTACATCGAGGCCGAGGGAGAGATCGTCAAGGTCGGCAACACCTCCCGCAAAATGACCTTCGAGGCGCGCAAGGTGATCGCACCGCGCCCGGATATCAACGAATCCGCCTGCGATGTGCTCGACCCGCCCATCGTGGTATGCCGCGCCAGCGGCACCTGCGTCGTCCCCAAGGACAAGCAGAGAAAGTGAGCGGGGCATGGAGAAGCTTATCATCACCGCTGCCATCTGCGGCGCCGAGGTCACCAAGGAGCAAAACCCCGCCGTGCCCTACACCGTGGACGAGATCGTGCGCGAGGCAAAGAGCGCCTATGACGCCGGCGCGGCGATCGTTCACCTGCACGTCCGTGAGGACAACGGAAAGCCCACGCAGAGCCGCGAGCGCTTCCGCATGTGCATGGACGCGATCCGTCAGGCGATCCCCGACGTCATCCTCATCCCGTCAACGGGAGGCGCGGTCGGCATGAGCGCCGAGGAGCGCCTTCAGCCCACCGAGCTGATGCCCGAGATGGCTACGTTAGACTGCGGCACCTGCAACTTCGGCGACGAGATATTTGACAACACGATGCCCACAATGCGTGCCTTCGGCAAGCGTATGCTTGAAAACCATATCAAGCCGGAGTACGAGTGCTTTGAGATGGGACATCTGGACACCATACTCACCATGGCAAAGAAGGGCGAGGTCCCCGGCGCGCCGATGCAGTTCAATTTCGTGCTCGGCGTTCCCGGCTGCACCCCGGCGACGGTCGGCAACCTCAACTGGCTGGTGGAGCACATCCCCGCGGGCAGCACCTGGACCGCGACAGGCATAGGCCGCAACGCCTTTACGCTCGGCGCGGCGGCGATCGTCATGGGCGGCAACGTGCGCGTGGGCTTCGAGGACAATCTGTACCTTTCCCGCGGCGTTCTCGCAAAGAGCAACGGCGAGCTGGTCGCAAAGGTCGTGCGCCTCGCGAACGAGCTTGGCCGCGAGATAGCGAGCCCTGCCGAGGCAAGGAAGATCCTCAGCCTGAACTGAACAAAAACTCAATCAAATTATAATAAAAACGGAGGAATTTACCATGGAACAGCTCAAAGGCGACAAGTACGGCGCGCACCGCGTGATCGAACCCAAGGGCGTGCTCACCCAGGCGGCTCAGAAGATCGACAACGATATGTCCAAGCACTACTCCAACGAGATCATCTGCGACGTGATATCCCTCAACATCGACTCCGCGTCCTTCACCCAGATCAGCGAGGTCTGCGGCGGCGACGAAAAGAAGATCGGCGAAATGATCATGGGCATCGTCGCCGAGCGCGGCAAGCAGCAGAACCCCGTCACCGGCTCCGGCGGCATGTTCATCGGCAAGGTCGCCTACATCGGAGACGATCTCAAGGATCGCGACCTCAAGGTCGGCGACAAGATCGCCTCTCTGGTGTCCCTGTCCCTCACCCCGCTGAAGATCGACAAGATCCTCGCGATCCACAAGGAGATCGACCGCGTGGATATCGTCGGTCAGGCGGTGCTCTTTGAGAGCGGGCTCTACGCAAAGCTGCCCGACGACATGAGCGAGGCTCTCGCCCTTGCGGCGCTGGACGTCGCGGGCGCTCCCGCGCAGGCGCGCAGACTGCCCAAGGAGGGTGACAGCGTGCTCATCCTCGGCGCGAACGGAAAGTCCGGCGTGCTGTGCGGCTATGAGGCGATGAAGAAGGTCGGTCCCAAGGGCAACGTCGTCGGCGTTGTGCGCAATCCCAAGCAGGTCGACGCGCTGATGGAGCTGGGCGTTTACAACAAGGTCATCGTCGCCTCCGCCACCGAGCCGGTTTCCGTGCTCAACGCGGCGCTCGAGGCGAACGGCGGCAAGGAATACGATATCTCGATCTCCTGCGTCAACGTGGAGGCTTGCGAGATGAGCGCCATCCTGCCCGTGCGCGAAGGCGGCACCGTGTACTTCTTCTCCATGGCGACCAGCTTCACCCGCGCCGCTCTCGGCGCCGAGGGTGTCGGCAAGGATCTGACCATGATCGTCGGCAACGGCTACGCCAAGGATCACGCCGAGATCACGCTCAACGTCCTGCGCGAAAATGAAAAGCTCCGCAAACTCTTTGACGCCAAATATGTTTGATTGGGAGGGCAGAACGCAATGAAAACACGCAACGGCTTGTTTGCCGAGGTCCCTGAGAAGGATTGGAACGACTGGACATGGCAGGTAAAAAACCGCATTGAGACGGTGGAAGACCTGAAAAAGCATATCAGCATCACCCCCGAGGAGGAAGAGGGTATCCGCAAGTGCTTAGGCACGCTGCGCATGGCGATCACGCCCTATTACCTCTCCCTCATCGATCTCAGCGACCCCAACGACCCGATCCGCCGTCAGGCCATCCCCACCGCGAACGAGCTGCACCAGTCCTCCGCGGACCTGCTCGATCCGCTGCATGAGGATACCGACTCTCCCGTCAAGGGCCTCACGCACCGCTATCCCGACCGCGTGCTGCTGCTCGTGACCGACCAGTGCTCGATGTACTGCCGCCACTGCACCCGCCGCCGCTTCGCCGGTCAGCACGACCAGGCGGTGCCGATGGAGCAGATCGACAGGTGCATCGACTATGTCCGCGAGCACACCGAGGTCCGCGACGTGCTGATCTCCGGCGGCGACCCGCTGGTCATGAGCGACGACAGGCTGGAGCATGTCATCTCCGAGCTTCGCAAGATAGACCACGTTGAGATCGTCCGCATCGGCAGCCGCACGCCGGTGGTCATGCCGCAGCGTATCACCCCGGAGCTGTGCGCCATGCTCAAAAAGTACCATCCCATCTGGCTCAACACGCACTTCAACCACCCCAAGGAGGTCACCGAAGACTCGAAGCGCGCCACCGCCATGCTCGCCGACGCCGGCGTGCCGCTGGGCAACCAGACCGTGCTGCTCGCGGGCGTGAACGACTGCGTTTACACCATGAAAAAGCTCATGCACGAGCTTGTGAAGATGCGCGTGCGCCCCTACTACATCTATCAGTGCGACCTTTCGATGGGCCTTGAGCACTTCCGCACCCCGGTCAGCAAGGGCATCGAGATCATCGAGGCGCTGCGCGGCCACACCTCCGGTTTCTGTGTTCCGACCTTCGTGGTCGACGCCCCGGGCGGCGGCGGCAAGACCCCGGTCATGCCGAACTATGTCATCTCCCAGACGCCGAACAAGGTGGTCCTCCGCAACTTTGAGGGCGTAATCACCACCTACACCGAGCCGGAGCACTACGAGGACTGCAAGTGCGAGCTCTGCCGCGGAGAAAAGAAGAAGGAGCTCGTCGGCGTCGCTGGATTGGAGCGAGGTCAGGCGCTGAGCATGGAGCCCGCAAACCTTGCGCGTCTCAAGCGCGGACGTCACGAGGGCTGAGCCTATGGAGCCGTTAAAAGCAAAGATCGCTCCGGTGCAGAGCAAGCTTGGTCTGGACCGTGAGCTTGTCGACCGGGCGCGCGCCTCCGCCGCGAAGGTGGCTGAGGACACGCAGCGCTTTATCGATATGCACACCACCGTCGCAGTCGAACGCACCGTTTGCCGTTTGCTCGGCATCGACGGAGTGAACGGCGTTGACGTTCCTCTGCCGAACGTCGTGGTCGAACACCTCTCGGCGAGGGACATCCTCGGCGACGGCGCCGCGCTGCGCATCGGCAACGCGATGGCCGAGCTGGGGCTCACGCCGCAGCAGGTCGCCGAGGGCATCGACCGCGGCGAGATCGACCTCGCAGCCCTGCCCAGCCGCTCCGAGGCGGAGATACGCGCCGCGCTCGCGGGCGTGGTGGAGGCGACGATGGCGCGCATCAGCGCGAACGTGGCGAAGCGCAATGAGTATCTGACGACCTTCGGCGACAAGGAAGGGCCCTTTATCTACCTGATCGTCGCCACGGGCAATATCTATGAGGATATCACGCCGGCAAAGGCCGCGGCAAAGCAGGGCGCCGACGTGATCGCGGTTATCCGCACCACGGGCCAGAGCCTTCTGGACTTCGTGCCCTACGGCGCGACGACCGAGGGCTTCGGCGGCACCTACGCCACGCAGGAAAACTTCCGCCTTATGCGCGCAGCGCTCGACGAGGTCGGCGAGGAGCAGCACCGCTACATCCGCCTTTGCAACTACTGCTCGGGCCTGTGCATGCCGGAGATCGCGGCCATGGGCGCTCTGGAGCGGCTGGACGTGATGCTCAACGACGCGCTCTACGGCATCCTCTTCCGCGACATCAACATGCAACGCACGATCATCGACCAGTATTTCTCCCGCGTGATCAACAGCTACGCCGGCGTTATCATCAACACCGGCGAGGACAACTATCTCACCACCGCCGACGCCTATGAGGAGGCGCACACGGTGCTCGCGAGCCAGTTCCTCAACGAGGCGTTCGCGCTGAAGGCGGGGCTTCCAGAGGAGCAGATGGGTCTCGGCCACGCCTTTGAGATGAATCCCGACCTGCCCAACGCCTTCCTCTACGAGCTGGCGCAGGCGCAGATGGCGCGCGAGATCTTCCCGCACGCCCCGCTCAAATATATGCCTCCGACGAAGTTCATGACCGGAAACATCTTCCGCGGCCATGTTCAGGACGCGCTTTTCAACATGGTCACCATCCTCACCGGACAGAAGATACACCTGCTCGGTATGATGACCGAGGCGATCCACACCCCGTTCATGTCCGACCGCGCGCTCGCCATCGAGAACGCGCAGTACATCTTCCGCACGATGGGCGACCTCGGCAGCGAGATCGAGTACAAGCCCGGCGGCATCATCCAGAGCCGCGCCGCCGAGGTGCTGCAAAAGGCGACCGACCTGCTTGGCGAGATCGAGCGCATCGGGCTTTTTGCCACGCTGGAAAAGGGCGTGTTCGCCGACATCAAGCGTCCGCAGGACGGCGGCAAGGGCCTTGACGGCGTCGTGCGCAAGACCGACGGTTATTTCAACCCCTTCATTGAGGCGATGCACAGGAAGGAGGCGAAGGCATGAGCTCCGGACTTTACGATATGTCGGCGAAGGATTTCGACAAGACTCTTGATCTGACGATGCTCAAACCCTACGGCGACACCATGAACGACGGCAAGGTGCAGGTGAGCTTCACCCTTCCGATCCCGAACAACGAAAAGGGGATGGAGGCGGCGCGCCTTCTCAGCCGCCAGATGGGACTCAGCGAGCCGAACGTCGCCTACGCCCGCCCGCTGGACAAGGAGTTCACCTTCTACGTCGTCTACGGCTCGTGCACGCACAGCGTCGACTACACCAAGATCAAGGTGCAGGCGATCGAGGACGAGGCGATGGAGATGGACGAGGTGTATGATTACATCCGCGAGAACATCGGCCGCAAGATCGTCGTCATCGGCGCCTCCACCGGAACCGACGCGCACACCGTCGGCATCGACGCCATCATGAACCGCAAGGGCTTTGCCGGGCACTACGGGCTTGAGCGCTATGACATGATCGAGGCGTATAACCTCGGCAGCCAGGTGCCCAACGAGGAATTCCTTGAAAAGGCGCGCGAGCTGAAGGCCGACGTGCTGCTCGTCAGCCAGACCGTCACGCAGAAAAACGTGCACATCCAGAACCTCACGGAGCTCATCGAGCTTGCCGAGGCGGAGGGCATGCGTCAGAAATGCGTCATGTGCTGCGGCGGCGCGCGCATCACCCATGAGCTTGCGAAGGAGCTCGGCTTCGACGCGGGCTTTGGCCCCGGCAAATTCGCAAACGACGTGGCCACCTTCTGCGTGAAGGAAATGGTACGCAGGAAGCTCGTTTAAGGACCGCTTCGCTGGGTCCTCAAACGAAACGAAAAAACGAAAGGTACTGTTGTAATACAGGAGGCATATTTGTTATGCAAAAGTTACTTTGGACGCCGTCCGAGGAAGTGAAGAACGGCTGCCGCATGGCGGACTTCATGCGCTTCGTCAACCGCCGCTGCGGGAGCGATTTCCATGAGTACAGCGAGCTGTACAAGTGGTCTGTCGACAACATTCCCGACTTCTGGGCGGCGATCTGGGACTATTTCGATATCATCTGCTCCAAGCCCTACGATACCGTCGTGGACGATCTGGGCAAATTCCCCGGCGCGCGCTGGTTCGAGGGCGCAAAGCTCAACTACGCCGAGAATATCCTCCGCTTCTGCGACCGTGACGGGATCGCCATCACCTTCCGCGGCGAGGATTATCTGCGCACGGAGCTTACGCGCCGCGAGCTGAAGAGCACCGTCGAGCGCCTTGCCACCGCGTTTCGCAACGAGGGCGTCAAGCCCGGCGACACCATTGCGGGCTATCTTCCCAACCTGCCCGAGACCATCATTGCCATGCTCGCCGCCGCCGCCGTCGGCGCGACGTGGTGCTCCTGCGCCACCGACATCGGCGCGGGCGCGGCCATCGACCGCGTGGGCCAGATCCACCCCACGATACTTGTCACCACCGACGGCTACCGCTACAAGGGCAAGACCTTCTCCACGCTTCCCAACGTGAAGGAGATCGCCGCGGGCATCCCCTCGCTCAAGCGCGTCGTGGTCGTACACTACGCCGGCGAGCCGGAGCTCTCCGATATCCCCATGGCGGTGCGCTTCGAGGACTATCTGGCGCCCGCGCCGAAGGACTTTGCCTATGAGCAGGTGCCCGCGTCTCATCCGCTGGTCGTCATGTTCTCCTCCGGTACCACCGGGAAGCCCAAGTGCATGGTGCAGTCCCACGCGGGCATCCTGGTCAATCAGCTCAAGGAGCTGACCCTGCACTGCAATATACAGGAAGGAAGCAAACTGCTTTATATTACCACCTGTAGTTGGATGATGTGGAACTGGCAGGCCGCGGCTCTCGGCACGGGCGCGGAGCTGTGCCTCTTCGAGGGCAATCCCTCCTATCCCGACGACGCCGCCATCTGGAAGGTGCTTGAGGAGGAGAAGGTCACGGACTTCGGCCTCTCCGCGAGCTATATCCACATGCTCATCGCGCATGATTTCAGTCCCCGTCAGCATGCAGACCTCAGCGCCCTGCGCGCGATCTCGCAGACGGGCTCCGCGCTCTCCGACGCGGGCTGGGAATTCGTCTACAGCGAGATCAAGAAGGACTATCACTTCAACTCCATCGCCGGCGGCACGGACATCAACGGCTGCTTCGGCATCGGCAACATGATGATACCGGTCTACAGCGGCGAGCTCTCCGCCCTCGGTCTCGGCGAAAAGGTGGAGTGCTATGACGAGAATGGCAAGCCCATCCGCGATTGCGAGGGCGAGCTGGTCTGCGAGAAGCCCATCCCTTCCATGCCTCTGTACTTCTGGGACGATCCCAAGGGCGAGCGCTACTTCAACGCCTATTTCACCGTGTACCCCG
>JAFZQQ010000314.1 GCA_017620315.1 Oscillospiraceae bacterium
CGCCGCGATCAATGCGTTTTTACGGCAGCTTCCCGAGCGGAACCGGCAGCTCTTTTTGTGCCGCTACTGGTATTCCGACAGCGTATCGGACATCGCGGAGCGTTTCGGTATGAAGGAAAACGCGGTCAGCAAATCGCTCGGCCGCACCCGCGCGGCGCTCCGAGAGCACTTGCAAAAAGGAGGTTTTAACCTGTGAAGGCACTGACTTTGTATCAACTCATCGGTGACGTCGACGATAAACTGGTTGCCGAAGCGCGTCCCGAGCGCAAGCATCGGCGGCACATCCGTCCCCTGCTGCTCGCCGCCGTGATCGCGTTGCTGCTCGCGGGCTTTGCGGAGGCGACGCAGGGCAGCATCAGCAACCTGTTTGCGCCGCTCTTCAGAAGCTCACGGACGGAGATCATTGACAACATCGGTCGTCCGGTGAGCGCGTCTGCCACGGCGGACGGCTATACGCTGAACGCGGACGCGGTTTTCGGAGACCGCCACCATTTGACCGTGGCTTTTACGCTGACGCGGGATGACGGCGAGCCGCTGCCGCTCGGCGTCGATTTCGATGATTACTTCGACCCGCTTGATTATGGCTCCGGCTCCGTCCAAATGCATTGGGACCGGGCCGGGCTTCCCGAAAACCAGATGCGATACCTCGTGGAGATCGAAAGCGAGTTACCGCTGTTCTTCTTCCGTCGCCACGCGCATTTTGCCTTCCAAGGGCTCAGTGCAGACGAAGATCATCTCTCGGACGGTTCCTGGGAACTGGCCTTCACGCTGCGCTACAGGGACGCAACGGTAAATGTCCCCGTGGACGACATCACCGTCACCGACGAACTGGGCTGGACGTATACGATTCGCAAGGTGCAGCTCTCCCCGTTCAGCGTCACGATGGAGCTGGATATCCCGAACTATTACTACACGATGGAGGAGGAAGAAGCGCGAAGCTACGGGATGGAACACAATTGGACGCATCTGCTGAACATATCGCTCCGCATGAAGGATGGCAGTGAATCGCCGTCCGTCTCGAACGGCGGTCAATCGGGCGGAGCGCTGAACGAGCCGACGCTCAAGGCGACCTATCATGGGCAGTTCGACCCGCCCGTCCCGCCGGATGAGGTGGAGGCGATCATCGTCTGCGGCACGGAGATCCCGGTCAAATAGCATCACAGCGCGCAAAAGCGCCGCGAGGGTTCCGTCTCCCCCGCGGCGCTTTCTGCTTGTTTCATGGGTCAATTCATAATCTCATGTAGGCGGCAGCAAGATCGACTACGCCAACAGCACGCCGCCCTTCATCTCCAACACCGCGTCCGCTCCTTGCAGCGCGGTCTGTGTTGCGTTGTGCGTCACGAGCAGCAGCGTGATGTCGGAAAGCCCACACAGCAGCGCTTCGATCTCCGCCGCGGTCTGCGCGTCGAGATGCGACGTGCTCTCGTCCATCAGCAAGATGGGCGTTTGGCGCACCAGCGCCCGCGCAATGGCGATACGCTGCTTCTCACCGCCGGAGAGACAGTCGGCGTTGTTCTCCAACACCGTATGAATGCCCTGCTCCATCTCGCCGATGCGCGGTGCAAGCCCGACGCGTGAAAGCGCATCCGTGACCGTCGCCTCGTCGATGTCCTCGTAGAGCGCGACGTTTTGATAGACCGTGTCGTGGAACAAGAACGGCTCTTGGTCGATGTAGCAGATGGCCTGCGCGACGCTGCGGCGTGAGAGCTCGCGCAGCTCCGTGTCGTCCAAGTTCACCGCGCCGGAGTAGTCTGCGTTGATCCCCGCGAGGATCGAGAGCAGCGTCGACTTGCCCGAGCCGCTCTGCCCGACGATCAGATACTTCTTGCCAAGCTCAAAGTCGTAAGCAAGAGCGTCCAAAACCGTCTTATCGTCGTACCGACAGGTCAGATTGCGAACGCTCAGGCGATTCGGCACGGCGGTAAGCTCCTTCTTGCCGCCGGTGTCCTCATCCATGTCGAGAATGTCCTGTATCTTGCGAAACGGCTCCGCGGCAATCTTCAGCTTGGCAAGGTCGCTGACGAGATAGAGCGCCGGATTGCTGATATAGTGGGCAAGATTTGTGATGGCGACCACGACCGAGAGCCGCATGGAGCCGGTAATCATCAGATACCCGCCGAGGATAAAGACGCCGATGTAGGCAATTTGGTTGAAAACGTAGGAAAAGCTGCTGACGACTGCCTCGGTGAACTCACGCTTCTTCCACTTGTATTCGGTCTCGTCCAGCGAGCGCTTGTAGCGCTTCACGATTCTGTCCTCAATGTGGAAGATCCGCGCGGTCAGATAACCGGACAGCCCCTCCTGCAAGCGGTCCATGTACGGCTCGCGGCTCGCGGAATACTCCTCGCCCGCGCGATCCATCTTTTTGTCAAACAGCTCGGGGATAAACGCCTGCAAGACCGTGAGCACGATCAGCATCGCTCCGATTTGCCAGCTATAGTAGAAGATGACGCCGAGCGCCGCGAGCATTGTCACCAGTTCCGTCGCCGAGTCGATGATGAAAAAGTAGGTCTCGCGGATGGTATCTACGTCCGTCTCAATGGTGGACAGATAGCTTGCCGTGCTGCGGCTGCGGAACTGTTTGACCCCAACGCGCATCAGCTTCCCAAACACGTCGGAGCGCATCGCAACGGCGGCGAATCGTGTGATGTTCATGCGAACGTGCTCCAGCGCGACGCCCAGCAGCGTATCCGCGAGCAGATAGGCGATGAACAGCGCCGCACAGCCCGGCAGCGCCTCCAGATTGCCTGCAAGCGCGTTGTCGATGACCTGCGTGATGATCCACGTCACCGCCACATCGCAAACGGCTTTGAGCGGTGTTAGGATAAAGAACAAAGCGGTGTCTTTCCTGCTTGAAAACAAATATCGGTACATAATCTGCTTACTCCGCCTTGCTGACGGGCAGCCAGATTTCAACGTAGTGGGAATTGTTCACCGCGTCGTTTCCGTCCTCAAAGGGCCAGTGGATTACGCCGATTTCCGGTGCGTTGCGCAGAACGTATCCGGAGGTGGGCAGCCACTCCGTCACGATCCTGCGACGCAGTGCGTCAACCAACGCCGTTGGGAACATACAGCGCTCCGTCTCGCAGACGAGGTATAGCCCCGCCGGAATCTGCAAATGTGTGTAACGCTTGGCGAAGTCACCGAGGTCGTCCTCAAAATCGTCCAGCGCCCACTTCGGCAGCGGATAGGCATAGTAAAAATCATATCCGCTGTCGCTGAAGTTGGTCATTACGGTGTAGGTCGTGTCGTGAATGCGGCTCATTCCCTCCAAAACGTACTGCTCCACCCTCGTTTCACAGGCAAAGTTGTGATCCTGCTCCCCCTTGTCCAGCGGATTGCCGGAAAACCGGCGCTTGTAGCCAGTGAGCAGCATGGCGGGCTTTTCTTCCAATCTGTATTGCATTTCGTTTCCTCCTTCCAGAGTCACCTTGATGTTCAGGCGGGAAAACGAGCGCAGCATAGCCCCGTTGCCGCGCGCCTGCGACGGGGTGATACCGTGGAAAGCCCGGAATGCCTTGGAAAAGCTGTCTGGACTGTCGTAGCCGCATTCCATTGCGACGTCGATGACTTTCGCGTTTCCGCTCGCGAGCTTCAAGCCTGCGGCACTGAGACGGCGGGAACGGACATACTCGGCAAGCGTATAACCGCAGAGAATGCTGAACACCCTCTGAAAGTGAAAGGGCGAAGAAGCGCTTTGCCGTGCGATATCGTCGTAGTCCAGTTCTTCGTTCAGGTGCTCTTCGACATAGTCGATCGCGCGCTGTATTCCGGTAATCCAATCCATCGTTATCCCTCCTGACGAATACACCATAGCAGAAACATGGTAAGATTTCCCGACATTTTTTGTGATTACAAAACGGGTGAAAAGCTGTACGCGCACAGTATAACATAGTGTTGGGATATGGCAAGATAGTGGCCGTGATAGAGTAACGGCGGTTCCTCGGGCGACCTATCATGGGCGGTTCGACCCGCCCGTGCCGCCGGACGAGGTCGAGGCGATCATCGTCTGCGGCACGGAGATCCCGGTCAAATAGCATCACAGCGCGCAAAAGCGCCGCGAGGTCACTCCCCCGCGGCGCTTGCTGCTTGTATTCCCTTTTACATCCAGATATTGACGCCCGCCTTGTAGTCGTCAAGGAGCTTGGTGTCAAACTTGTCGCCCCAGTCGTTCCAGTTGGCGTCCTTCTCCTTGATGTACTTGCCGATACGCTCGGTCTCGCTCTCCCACACCTTGTTCATGGTGTTGAACGCGGCGGCGCGCTTGGAGGGATCGACGTCCTTGAGTTGCTCCTGAATGAGCTTGGCGCGATCTGCCTGAGACGTGGTCTTTCCCTCCACGCTGCCCTTTGCGTCCTCCAGCGCCAGCTTCTGCATCGCCTCGGTTGCCTTGTCGGAGATCGGGGTATACTGCTCGCGGGCGGAGAATTTCGCCGTCTGCGCTGCGGCAGTCGCGTCGGAAGCGGCGGACGTCTGCCGGGTCGACGACGTGCCGGAGGTATTCTGCACGCGCATCTGGTACTGCGCCATCTCGCGCACGGTGCGCCCCTGCAGGCCGGAAATTCCCATGCTCTGGAGCATATCGGATACTTTGTCGTCGGTCTGACCCGTGAGAGCGAAGCTGTTCGCGGATGAAAGCTGCGACTTCATCTGCGTCTGATAGCTGCTCGTGCCGCGGCTGACAAACTTGTACATCATCTGCTGCTGCCTGGCAAGCTGGCCGATGTTCATACCATCACGCTCCTTCTCAAAAATCGCATTCGTATCCTTATATCATTATTATAGTATTTCTCACGCAATAGTCAAGAACATATATCAGGCTGATCCGCCGCTTCATTGCCACCGCTCTCCTGCTCTGTCAGGTACTCCGGCTTTGCCGCGATGAACCAGCGTCCCTTTTCGAGCCATAGGTATGCCTCTTTCCCGCTGATACGGCAGGTAAACCTATCCCCCACTCCGCCGGCCGACTGGCACGCGGCGCGACGGACGTCCGTCACCTTGTCCACGAGGTATTTGTGCTGCTCGTCGAACTCGATGATAAGCGGCGTGATCTTTCCGTTTTCATCGACGCGCAGAGTGACTGGCACGTATTTTCGGATGCGTCTCTCGTTCTTCTCTGCCATAGCGTTACCCCGC
>JAFZQQ010000315.1 GCA_017620315.1 Oscillospiraceae bacterium
ACGTTTCAATGCCGAGGGCAAGTTGGAAATCCTGTCCGGCCAGCGCCGCCACCTCGCGGCCAGCACCCTCAACCGCGCCGTCCCGACGATCATCCAGAAGATCGACGATGCCGATGCTAAAATCCTTGTTGCGGACGGCAATCTGCACCGCGACAAAATTTCCAGCTACGATCTTTCCCGCGCGCTCCGCATGAAGATGGAGGGCATGAAGCAGAAAGCCGGACGCCGCAAAAAGGGATATTCTGCCGCCGAGCTTCAGATCGACGCGAAGCTGGCGCAGGAAATGGGCATGAGCATCCCCAAGCTCAACCGCATTATTCATCTTTCCGAGGCAATCAAAGGCGTTTGCGATTATGTGGACGACGGCAAGCTCACCATTTCCGTCGCCTCCGAGATTGCCTATCTGAAGAAGAACACGCAGGAGTCTGTCCTGCATTTGATCGAACTCGGTTACAAGCCGACGAATGAGCGAATCACCCGGATCAAGAAAGCGGAGAACAGCGGCAAAAAGCTGGACGATATGATGCTGCGGAGCATTATGGACGATAAGGACATCGCCCCCAAGCAGCAGCCGACAGCCCCGGTACAGCCGCAGCAGCCCACGCCCACCCAGCCGCAGCAGTCCGCCTCCGTTCAGCAGCCGACGCCACAGCAGCCGATGCAGCCCACCCCCGCAGCGCAAGCGGCCCCGTCCGAAGCGCCCGCGCAACCCCCCAGCGCCGCTCCTGCGCCTGAGATGATCCCCGCCTCGCCGGATGTTACACCGCAGACCCCCGGCAGCATGAGCGCCCCCGCCAACGCGGAGCAGACCGCTGAACCGCAGACGCCCCAAGCCACGACGCCCACGGCTCCCACGGAACCCCCCAATGCACCCACAGAGCGGAAACCCGAAAAAGAGGACGATCCGTTCAAGGGGCCGCAAGAGCGCCCGGAGGAAACCAAGATCGTGCTGAGAGGCGACCGGCTCCGCAAGTATTTCCCTGATACTTCCCTGACGCCCCGCGAGATTGAGGACAGCATTTATTCCGCGCTGGAGGAACGCCGCCAGCGGCAGCTCCACCAGCAGCAGAAGCCTAACCTTTTGAGACGATGATGGTCAACCTCGTTTGTTTTTGCCGGAGGCAATCCCGCAACGTGCGCCCAAGAGGGCGCTTTTTTATGTCCGTTAGCTGGTGACGGCCTATCAGTAACCAGTATTACCATGCGGTATCATTCTCAGGCGGCAAAGATTCAACGGCAATGCTGCTGCTCATGCTGGAGGCCGGTATGCCGATAGACTGCGTAATCACAGCGGATACAGGCATGGAATTTCCCGAAATGTACCGGCATTGGGACATGATCGAACAGCTTTTATATCAAGAGCGCGGCATACGTCTGACGATCCTGCACCACTCCAAAGGCTTTGAATGGTTGATGTTCGACGAACCGAAAGTAAGGCCAAGAACACTTGCAGCACGCGAGGCGTTAGATATTCCCCCCTACGGGAATGGATGGCCGGGAATCCATGTACGCTGGTGTACGGGACAGCTCAAGACTCAGATAATGCAAAAGGAAGTAGATCGAATTAAAGGAGCATATAACGCCCTGCACTATGTTGGCATTGCCGCTGACGAGCCAAAGCGGATTAAGAATGAAGTTTACCCACTCTACGATTGGGGTATCACCGAGGCCGAAGCACTGAAAATCTGCTATGACCGAGGATTTGACTGGAACGGACTATATGAGATTTACCACCGCTGTTCCTGTTGGTGCTGCCCATTCCAGCGCATTGATGAACTGCGAAAGCTGCGCTACCACCACCCGGAGCTATGGGCAAAACTGCGCGAAATGGACGAACGAGCTTTAGACCAGTTTGGAAACACCGCGATGGGCCATTTCAGGGTTAATTGGACGGTTGAGCAATTAGAACAGCGTTTTGCCGCCGAGGATGCCGATAATGAATCCGAGAGAAAGGAGGATGCGATGAGCAAAGACAAATCCGAGGAAATCCGTGAGATGTTCAAAGGCGTACCGCCGAAGAACGTCATCCTGCAAGTGGACGATCTACCGCCGAAAACGCTGGAACAGGCCATGAAGCAGCAAAAGGCGCGGGATAATAAGCGCCCGAAAAAGCGCGGAAAAACCCGGTAATTACTTGTGTCGGAAATGCGTCTCAGCGTGAAACGCATTTTTAATACGAATAACTGACGGAAAGGATGATAATTTGAACGACTACGAGCAGAAAAAGCAAAATCGGATAGACCGTTACCGTGAAAAAGCGGACAAGGCCCGCGCCCAGAGCGATGCGCTTTTCAAGCAATCCGAGGATATGGCCTCCGTTATTCCGTTCGGACAGCCGATCCACGGGGCCGCGGATCGCCGCTACCGCGAGAAGATTGGAGCGAAGATGGATCAATCTCTCGCGGCATCTCAAAAAGCCGACTATTATGAGCAGAAAGCCGAAGCAGCCGAGCGGAACACGGCAATTTCCTCCGATGACCCGGACGCCATTCAAAAGCTGACGGAAAAGCTGGAGGAGCGGCAAACCCTGCAAACCTATATGAAAAATGTCAATGCCTACTATCGCAAATACGGCACCTGTCGCGGCATGGACGGCATCACCGACGAGCAGGCCGACAAGTTTGACGCGGACGTGAAAAGCGGCTTGTCATGGGGTATGCCGTTCCCGCAGTATATGCTCTCTAACAACAATCAGGAAATCCACCGTATCCAGAACCGGTTGCGCCGGCTGAAAGAAGCGCGGGAGGACGGCTATACCGGATGGGAGTTTGACGGCGGCAAGGTTGTCGCCAATCAGGAGGACAACCGCCTGCAAATCTTTTTCGATGACATTCCTGACGCGAGCGTGCGGAGCGACCTCAAGGGCCGGGGCTTTAGGTGGGCGCGGAGCATTGGAGCATGGCAGAGGCAGCTCACATATGCCGCTGTCTGCGCCGCAAGCTGCATTGAGGCTATCAAGCCCATCGACGGCAGCGATCCCCGCAGTTTTCAGCCGCAAAATCAAAAGAAATCCGGCCCGACGCGATAAGGAGGCGGCATCGTGAATGTTTTGGTAGTCGAACCGGGGTATCTCCCCTACGAAAAAGAAGTCAACGGCGAACTGAAAGATTTGCAGTCAATCGTTGGTGGGTTTATTCAAGCCATCTACCCCTTTAAGGAACCTGTGGCCCTTGTATGCAACGAGAACGGCATCAACGAGGGATTGGAATTTAACCGTATGATCCCGGAGCGTGAGTATGGCGGCATTTTCGGCACGTTCTTTATCTGCGGCATTGACGGGGAGAATTTTTCATCTCTCACGCCGGAGCAGATGAACGCTTATAAAAAGCGTTTTCGGAAAGCAGAAGTCATCCTCGCCGTCAACCAAGGGAATCCGATCATTCTGAGAGCAGACGCTTTACCGAAAAAACCTCCCCGAAAGACTACGCACGCAAAAAAGCAGCGCAAGAGGTAACACGATGGCCTATGAAATCGACGAGCGCGTGGCAGAGTTGACGGAGAAGCTGGAATCCGGCATCGTAGATTTGTACGCCAGCGATAGCTACGCGCAATATATCGCAGCAATGGCAAAATTCCATCATTACAGCTTTGGAAACGCGCTTTTGATTCTCTTTCAATGCCCAGAGGCATCTTATGTTGCCGGTTACAACACATGGAAAAGTCTGGGCAGACAGGTCAAGCGCGGCGCAAAGAGCATCCAGCTTTTCGCTCCATGCGCTTTTCAAGCGTATCTGGAGCTTGAAAAGAAAGACCCCAAAACCGGGCAGACCGTGATCGGGCCAGACGGCCAGCCGGAGACGGTAAAGAAACCTATCTCCCCTAACCGCTTTAAGATTGCCCATGTTTTTGACATGAGCCAAACCGAGGGCAAGGAACTGCCGCAAATTGCCGTTTCCGAATTAACCGGCGAGGTCGAGGACTTTAGCGGCGTCTATGAGCGGCTGGCGGCGCTGTCCCCCCTCCCCGTGGAGCAGAAAGACTTTCCCGGCAATGCAAAGGGCTATACCAGCTTTTCTGAAAACCGTGTTGTTGTTCGCTCCGGCATGAGTCAGGTACAGACGATCAAGACGCTGGTGCATGAGATCGCCCACGCCAAGCTCCACAGTCCAAAGGAAATATTGGACGAGACAGAAAAGAAGAAAACGCGGCAGAAAGAGGTTGAGGCAGAAAGCATCGCCTATGTCGTATGCCAGTATTACGGCATCGACACCTCGGACTACTCCCTCGGTTATGTTGCTGGGTGGAGCAAAGGAACCGAGCTTGCGGAACTGAAAGCCTCGCTGGACACGATCCACCGCACAGCGGGAGAAATAATCGACGCAATCACCCCGCCGCCGCCCAAGCGCGAGTATGAACGCTCAGAGCGTCCGCGCCGCGCCACTATGCGACGGCCCCAAAAAACAAGAAGATAAGGAGACTACTATATGGAAATGGAAACCACCAGCGTGCAGACTCCCATGCGGGAAATTGAAATTTTCGGTATCCCCGCTCTGTTTACCGAGCAGGTCATCCCGCCCGATGAACAGTATCCGGGCTTGCACTACTATGAACTGGTCAACGGCGATGACAACGAAACGCTGCTGGGAACTGTCGTTACGCCGATCCCCGTTGACTTCCCGGACGGCGACGAGCGCGCTGTCTATGACGATGATCTCGACATGGGCGAGGACGCCACGATGCTGACCCCGGACGAGTTTGAGGAAAAGTATCTTTCCCCGGACTATGACGGCGAGGACGACGAAGATGGCGAGGACATCTGACCTGCTGGCCTACCTCGGCGCTGTCGTGGCGGAGAACACACAGTTTTATCAATCTGACTTTGAGTATGATAAAAAACAGCTCCACGACGCGCTGACAGAACCGAAAGCCGAAGATCGTACATTCTACTGGATGAGCAGGCCCTCCGGGACGTGGTGCGTCAAAGAGCGTGAGGCGTTTCTCCGGGACACGGGAGCTTACAATATCTGGACGCATTACGATACGGGCAACGAGGGCTTCAAAGCATACCGCGTTGTCGTGACCGGCGAAGAAAACGGCAGATTGACGGGTGAGCTTTACCCTCTGAACTACGCCGAGCAGATCAAGCGCGTGAGGGCAAACGCCCTGCCTGTCCACTCCGTCATCGGCACCTACAAGGACGGGACGGAGTTTTCCATGCGCTTTTCCGAGATGCGCGGCATTGAGGCGAAGATGACCGAGCAGCGGCATGGCGGCATCCGCACGATCCGCTATGAACCGGAAAGTGAGATCGAGCTTTCCAACAGAATCAGCTACGAACACACGCTGCATAAGCGGCCCCTCCGCTTGTCCCACAAGAGACATTCCCCTGTCAGATAGCCTCCGTTCCCCGAACCGCGCCGCTTGCGGCGCGGTAACAGCAAGTATGGCATTTGGTAG
>JAFZQQ010000316.1 GCA_017620315.1 Oscillospiraceae bacterium
CGAAAAACATCGTGCTCGACCCCGTGATGACGGCGACGTCCGGCGGAACGCTTATGAAGACGGAGGCCGTTTCGGCGCTCATCTCGGAGCTTTTGCCCCTCGCCGCGATCGTCACCCCGAACATCCCCGAGGCGGAGGTCCTTGCGGGGATGGAGATAAAAAACGAGGACGACATGCTCACCGCCGCCGAAAGGATCGGCGCCGGCCTTAACGGCGCGGTGCTCCTAAAGGGCGGCCACAGCGTGAGCGACGCGAACGACCTTCTGTACCGCGGAGGCGAGGCCCGCTGGTTTTACGGCAGGCGCATAATAAACCCCAACACGCACGGCACCGGCTGCACGCTCTCGAGCGCCGTCGCCGCCAATCTCGCCAAGGGCTTTCCGCTTGAGGACGCCGTCGCGCGCGCCAAGGAGTACGTCTCCAGCGCGCTCGCCGCGATGCTCGACCTCGGGGCCGGAAAAGGGCCCATGGATCACGCGTTTTCCCTTGCCGGCCGCTTCGCTGAGGAAGCGCGGCAGACTGTCTGAAAGGAGCACACCATGAGAAACTATACGACACAGATGGACGCCGCGCGCCGCGGCATCGTCACGCCCGAAATGAAGGCCGTCGCGGCGAAGGAATACCGCACGCCCGAGGAGATACGCGCCCTCGTCGCCGCCGGTCAGGTCGCGATTTGCGCGAACAGGCTCCACACCTGCCTGGAGCCCAACGGCGTCGGCTCCATGCTTCGCACGAAGATCAACGTGAACCTCGGCGTCTCGAAGGACTGCAAGGACTACGACGTCGAGATGCAGAAGGTCATGGCCGCGGTAAGCTTAGGCGCGGAGGCCATCATGGACCTCTCCTCCCACGGCGACACGCAGCCCTTCCGCAGGAAGCTCACGAGCGAGTGCCCGGCGATGATCGGCACCGTGCCCGTGTACGACAGCGTTCTGCACTACCGGCGCGATCTCTCCACGCTCACGGCGAAGGACCTCATCGACGTGGTGCGCCTCCATGCCGAGGACGGCGTCGACTTCGTGACGCTGCACTGCGGCATCACGCGCAAGACCATCGATCAGATACGGAATCACAAGCGGAAAATGAACATCGTCTCGCGCGGCGGCTCGCTCGTCTTCGCGTGGATGTGCATGACCGGCGAGGAAAACCCGTTTTACGAGTATTTTGACGATATCCTCGATATCTGCCGCGAATACGACATGACCATCTCGCTGGGCGACGCCTGCCGACCTGGGTGCCTGGCCGACGCCTCCGACGTCTGCCAGATCGAGGAGCTGGTCCGGCTCGGCGAGCTGACGAAGCGGGCGTGGGCGAAGGACGTGCAGGTCATGATCGAGGGCCCCGGCCACATGCCGCTCGACCAGATCGAGGCGAACATGAAGCTCCAGCAGACGATCTGCCTCGGCGCGCCGTTCTACGTGCTCGGCCCCCTCGTCACCGACATCGCCCCCGGCTACGACCACATCACCTCCGCCATCGGCGGGGCGATCGCGGCTTCCGCGGGCGCGGCGTTCCTCTGCTACGTGACGCCGGCGGAGCATCTGGCGCTGCCGAACGTGGACGATGTGAAGCAGGGCATCATCGCCTCGCGCATCGCGGCGCACGCCGCCGACGTGGCGAAAAAGATACCGCACGCGCGCGACATCGACGACGCCATGGCCGACGCGCGGCGCACGTTCGACTGGGAAAAGCAGTGGGAGTGCGCCATCGACCCCGAGACGGCGAAGGCCATCCGCGAGGACAGAAAGCCCGAAAACGAGGATTCCTGCTCCATGTGCGGCAAATTCTGCGCCGTCCGGAGCATGAACAAGGCGCTGAACGGGGAATATATCGATATACTGTAAAACGCAAAAACACATCCGCCCGGTCGAGCCTTCGACCGGGCGGCTGTGTTGTTATCTGTAAATGGGGACAAAATCAGCACAATATGCGTTTTCGCTCATTTGCGTATAACCAGGATTTTTACCACAATCAGCTTGGCTCGGGAAATTGTTGGTTCGAACCTGATTGAGCATGGGCACTAATTCACGAGAACCGGTCCAGTAAATACAGTAGGCACAACACCTCGAATATGTAGTATATACCATACCACTCATAGTCTTTCCTCCTTGATTAAAGATTTAATATACAGATAATCATTTCCGACCCGCCCGTTTATTCCCCGTACAATACGCGCTCGCCCGACGCCGTCAGGAATAACGCTTTCGGATTTTTGTCAGGCTGCCGCTCCAGAACGCCCTGCTCTATCAGCTCGCTAACAGCATCGGCAAATGCGGCTTGCAGGTATTTCGGCAGATTAGCCGTAAAGGTCGTGATCTGCTGCTCCATCCATACATGTCCCCCCTTTAATTTCAACCGTTTCAGCTCTTCGAGAATTCTTGCTGTTAACACTTCTTTATCGTTCGTTTTTCTCACCCCCATATGTTATTTTGATAAGTTTATCATCATGCGGTTATTGTCCGACGGGGTCTGTATGTATCAGCATTGCCGCGTCCTTGAACCCGTAGTGCTCTATGTCTCCCGGAATATACGCGGAATAGAAGTAGGTAAGAGAACTACTAAGCGAACTACAGTCGGGCGACCCGACGCTGAAACACTCAATATCGTCTGCATTCTCTCGTTTCTGCGTGTCCGTAAGGGCTATTTGGAATTTGTGGAGCTGTTTTCCAATCGTGTCTTCTATACCGTTTCTTTCGTCTAACGCCAATTCGTTTTTAGACAGACGAGAGCCGTCCGCCGAATTTAAAGCCAAATAGTATATAATCGAAATGCGAAAGAAAACGTCGTTATTGTTCCTTACGACCGTCCTGACAGACAGGACATTTGACTGTGATATTTTTACTCCTCCGTTTACGCCGGTCGTGAGAAGCGGCGGCAGCTTATCTCTGATAACGCCATCCGGAGGAAGCGGCAGAGCTTCGCCGTCAAAGCTGACCTCGGTAATGTTGATGATTTTCAAGGGATCGACCTGACGCGAGCCCTGAAAAGCTCCGTGACGGAATACGGTTTCAGCAAAAGGACATTTTTTGCCGCAATGCTCATATGAGCATTTGTCTTCCCAGAGATACGCGCAAATTGCGTCACACCGGCCTGTTTTCGCACTGATTTCGGTATAACCGTCTTTTCTGTCATGGCAATCAATAACCACCCGTCCCGGGCAAACGAACGTTTCCGGCGAAGCGTTCTTCGGCGATGCCTGGCCGGCTTTTTTATGTTTGGCACAATAAATGATTATTCCGACCACAATAAGAATAATAATAAGAACAACCACTACTCTTGGCCTCCCCCCTTTATAAACAACCGTTAATTTTGTTATATTTTACCGCAATTTGCAGTAAAAGTCAATACCGCAAATTGCGGTGCGTTATACTATTAAAGGGTGGTGCGATGTTTAAGCGCGTACGTGATTTGCGCGAAGACCACGACTTGACACAAACACAGGTCGCGAAAAAACTGAACTGCTCGCAGCAGGTTTACAGCAATTACGAGCTGGGTCAGAGGGACATCCCGACAGATATCCTCATAAAGCTCTCGCGGCTGTACGAGGTATCCACAGATTATATTTTAGGTATTAGCAACGACCCGAAAATCCATTAGCCAACGCTTTCCCGGAATGTATTTAGGAAGCGTTGGCTGTTTTGATATTATAAAGTGAGCCGCCCGGTCGAGCCTTCGACCGGGCGGTATTTTTGTCTCGTGCGGCAGCCCCGATTTATGCGAGGAGCCGTTTTACCCAGGCGTCGTGAAAAGCCATCTGCTCGCTGGTATGGAACCAGTGCTCCCCGCCTTTCATGATCTCCACGTCTGCGTTGTGGCTGTCCGCGAAGGCCCGCAACGTGCTTATGGACGTCAGCTCGTCCCGATCGCCGTACAGGATATGAGTCGGGACCGTCCACGCAACGGGATGCTCCCGAACGTACCGGAGATACTCCCACGAAAGCGTTTCGCCGAACGGCGTTCTGATCTCTCGTTTCTCCGCGAGCTCCGCTTCGGTCACGCCGGAGCGGGCCATCATATCGCAGATCAGCTTTTCCATATCGACGATGGGCGAAATGAAAAGCGCCTGAGAGACGCTCCTCTCCTGCAGGGCGTTCATGGCATAATAGGCGCCGATGCTGTTTGCGATGATGACGACCTTCCTCTGCTCCCGGAAAAGGCCGTCACAGGCGGCCAGCACCTCGCCTTTTGTCTCCCACGGCACAGTCCCGTGATAATCAAGGCCCCGCACATGATAGCCGGGGCACAGCCTTTCGTACCGTTCCGCCTCGTCGGCGCTGCCGCCTTGTCCGTGTATGTACAGGATCGCATCCCGCATGGGTCTTCCCTCCGCCGTAAAAGAATGGTCGCTGTGATGTCAATGCCCGGCCGCGCGGCGCGTCCCCCGCGGCTGAGATCGAGTACGATCATTATATCGCATACATCATCTTTTTCAAGCCTGCACGCTTTGGGGAAAAGGCCCCCTTTTGCCGTCTTGCTTTTTTCCCCGGCGCATTATATAATGTTTTTTCAGAAAAAGAAAACGAAGCAAGAAAGGCGTTTGTATGAGGATAGACCGACCAACGCTCAAGGCCAGGGCGAGGAACGCGATCACGAACAAGGAAA
>JAFZQQ010000317.1 GCA_017620315.1 Oscillospiraceae bacterium
CTGCTGTCGCCCATGAGCGCCTTCAGGTCGATAATGTGCGTCGGCTCAAAGCCGTATTCCTCCCGAAACGTCTCCGGAGTCATATCGCGCGTGACGGTCTGTCCCATGCGCGTCGAAACCAGCTTGACCGTCGTATGCTCCGTCACAAGCTGCAGGCTGTCCTTGTCGCCGGTGACGATCACGCAGTCCCAGCCCTCGCCCTCGCAGCGGCGGGAGATCGTTCCTATCAGGTCGTCCGCCTCATAGCCCGCAAGCTCATAGCGCGGAACGTTCATCGCGTCCAGCACGTCCTTCATCACCGGCAGCTGCATGGCAAGCTCCTCGGGCATACCCTTGCGCTGAGCCTTGTACGCCGGATATTCGATATGCCGGAACGTCGGCTCGCGCCGGTCAAAGGTCACGCACAGCGCGTCGGGCCTCTCCTCATCGGCAAGCCTCTTCATCGTGGTCAAAAAGCCGTAGATCGCATGGGTGTAAAAGCCCTCTCGGGTCGTTAGCGGCCTTATGCCGTAAAACGCGCGGTTCAAAATGGAGTTGCCGTCTATAACCATCAGTTTCATCGTGTATTCTCCTTATGCTTCGTTCGGCTCTTCCTCCGCCATAGCGGGCTCGGTCAGCACTGGCATCGCCTCGCCGTCGATCAGGAACTGCACTTCCTCCACTCCGCTCAGCGAGAGCAGCGAACGCTCAAGCGATTCGAGCGCGAGCGCACGAACGCCCTCATCCTCCGGCAGCGCCGCGTTCGAGCTCATGTTTACATAGCACACGCCATCCTCTGTTCGGCTCGACAGCACCGAGAAGTCCCGGCTCAGAAGGGCGCTCAGCCTGTCGTCGCCCTCCGGGCCGCGAAGCAGCGCGTCCAGCACGGCGCTGAAACGCGACTGGCCCTCATAGAGCGCAAGGGACTGCTGCTGCGCCTCAAGCTCTCCGGTTTCGCTGTTGAGGAAAAAGAGCGAAACGTCTATCGGGCGCGGCACATCCTCGACGCCCGCGAGCAAGGCGTCCGCCGCGGTGAGAAGCTGTGTGTTGCGATACGGGATATCGCGTCCGTTTGCGGTGATACGCACCGCGTTGACGCCCTTGAGCTGCGTGAGCGTAAGCGTAATGCAGTAATCGGCAAGCGAAAGCTCTATACCGGACAGACTCGCGTATTGTTCCGTGAGATCGACTGTCGCGCGTCCGCCCGCGACTCTCAGTTCTGTAAGCTCCGTCCCCTCCGGGAAAGGCGAGCACAGCCCCGCCTCCTCCGGCGGCTTGAGCAGCTCCTTCATAAGCCGCTCCGCCAGAGCGACCACCGTCATCGAGCCGCTGCCTTCGATGCGGCACGAACCGGCGCGGATAGCGTTTCCGCCGCTTCCCCACCCGGAGTTCGCGGCAGAGGAAAGGTCAAAGTCGTCCGGCGAGGGTTCCTCCGCCGGCGGCGCGCAGGCGGATAGCAGCAGCGCGGCAAGCAGGGCAACCGCCAGCAAGCGCTTCATGCCGTACCGCCCCCTTCCGTTGAAAGCCGCGGAAGGCTCACCGTGAACACGCTTCCGCCGCCTTCTCTCGCCGCAGCCTCCACCGTTCCGCCGCGGCGGCGCACGGTGTCCGACACGATGGCAAGCCCGAGGCCCGTGCCTCCGTAGGCGCGGGAGCGCATTTTGTCGACGCGGTAAAAGCGGTCGAATATCCTTGGCAGATCCTCGTCCGGAATACCAATGCCGTTGTCCTCGACCGTGATGACACAGTTATTTTCGTCGCCCGAAAGTCTCACGCGAACATAGCCTCCGGGGCGGTTATATTTTATGCCGTTTTCCGTCAGGTTATAGACGACCTGATGCAGATCGTCCTCGCGCGCGAGCACCACGCCGTCGCGCTCGGTCTCGCAACGAAGCTCGACGCCGCGCTCCTCGGCGACAAGGCGAAGCATGCGCACCGCCCTCTCGATGATCGGCGAAAGGGCCACCGGCTCCGCGGGCTCGACCGCGCCGCTGTCAAGCTTTGTAAGGCGCAGAAGATCCTCGGTGATTCGCGAAAGGCGCTCGGATTCCTGTTCTATATCCCCGACGAATTCACGCACGGTCGAGGCGTCCATGTTCTCGGTCTGGAGTATCGAGTCCGAGAGAAGGCGTATGCCCGCGAGCGGCGTTTTCAGCTCGTGCGAAGCGTCGGCGACAAAGCGGCGGCGCGCCTCCTCGGTGGATTGCAGACGGTCTGCGAGGCTGTTGAATTCGCCCGCGATGTCGGCTATCTCGTCGTGACCTCCCACATCCGCGCGCTGGCCGTAATCGCCCTCGCGCATCTGGCGTATCGCGCCGGCGAGGACTCCGAATCGCCGTGTGAGTATGCGCGAGAGCAGCAGACTCAGCACGATGACGATCGCAAGCACCGCCTCGGAGATGCGAAGAAGGGTATTCTGCATGCTTCTGAGCAGCGACGCCTGCTCGGTGTCGTATTCATAGGCATAGACCGCGCCTATCGTCTGGCTGCGGTATATGACTGGAGCGGCGCAGCGGCTCTGGAACGCGCCGTCCGAAAAGGCGGCGTTGAACACGTCGTTCCCGCGCAGCGCCTCCACGATCTCGGTATAGAAAACATATCTCCCGAGCGCGCTGTCGGTCTCGCGCGTGTCGTAGAGTATGCGCCCCGCGGGGTCGGTGACCAGGATGCGCGAGATGCCGGTCTCCTCCGCGCCGGACATTGCGGGCGCCACGTTTTCCTCGCTCAGCTCGCCGAGTCCCGTCAGCGCGGAAGCCATGACCGACACGCTGCTTTTGAGCGTCGTCTCCTTTGAGCGGAACACAAGATCCTCCGACACCGTCAAAGGATAGGTATTCATCAACACCAGCACCGCGATGATGACGGCGATATAGCTGATGCTGAATTTGCTTTGCAGATTCGCGTGCAACGCGGCGCCTCCTTTCGCGTCAGGTTTTGTCCGTATCAGCCTCTAAAGTAATATCCGACGCCCCATTTGGTAAGAATATACTCCGGCTCGGCGGGGTTTTCCTCAAGCTTCTCGCGCAGTCTTCTGATGTGCACATCCACCGTGCGATAGTCGCCCGCGTAGGTATAGCCCCATACGATATCCATAAGGTTCTCTCGGCTGTAAACGCGGCGCGGGTTTCGCACAAGAAGCTCGATGAGGTCGTATTCCTTCGCTGTCAGCTCCACGGTCTCGCCGTTGCGCAGCGCGACGCGCTGCGCGGGGTCCAGCACGATCGGTCCCGTGCCCACGAGCTCGCGGTTATCCTCCTTCTGCTGCTCGGCGCTGCTGCCCGCGCGGCGCAGCAGCGCGCGGATGCGCGCCTTAAGCTCAAGGATGTTGAACGGCTTCGTAACATAGTCGTCCGCGCCGTACTCGAACCCCAAAAGCTTGTCCGTGTCCTCTCCGCGTGCGGTCAGCATGATGATGGGCACCTTTGAAAACTCCCGTATCTGCATGCACGCCGTCAGCCCGTCGACCTCCGGCATCATAAGGTCGAGCAGTATCAGGTCAAAATCCTTGTTCCTCGCCAGCTCCACCGCCGTCGCGCCGTCATAAGCCGTCTCCACGGTGTAGCCCTCGTTTTCAAGGTTGAATTTCAGTCCCTTGACGAGCACCTGCTCGTCGTCCACTACCAGTATTCTCATTCGTTCCCTCCGACCGTAACGTATTCGCGTATACCGTTCAGCTTCGCCTCGCCTATGCCGCTGACCTCGCAAAGCTCGTCCACCGAGGCAAAGTCTCCGTGCTCGGCGCGGTAGTCGATGATCGCCTGCGCCAGCGCGGGCCCTATGCCGTTAAGCGTCTCCAACTCCTCCGCCGAGGCGGTGTTGACGTTCAAAAGGCGCTTCTCCGGCACAATCTCTTCCGGGCTTATGCTCCGCTCTACAGAAACGCTGTATTCGCCGCGCGGCTCTGCGGAGTTCTCCCTCAGCGCCGCATAAGCGATCGCTCCGACGAACGCAAGCGTAAGCGCAAGCAAAGCTATACGAACGAATCCCGGGTTGTTAAAGGGCGGCGGCGCGCCTCCGCTCGCTTCCAAAGCAGGCTTCGCCGCCTTTTCCGACTTTTTCTTCAGCATCTCAAACTTTTCCTTCAGCACAGTTGCACTTCACATTTTTCTTTGTTATAATGCTATTAGGTATATTCTGCAGTTCGGCAACTGACCGTATTGCGCAGTATATCCCGCTTGCGATTACAGCTCAATAACCGCTTTTCTGTCGCTGCCCGGTTATTGTATCATACATTGAGGTAATATGCCATGAAAAAAGCACGGATTTTTTCTCTTTTTTTGATATTGGTTCTTTTTCTCTCCCTTGTGCCTTCTGTCCGCGCGGTCTCGGGCTTCGACGTCGACGCGAAAGCCGCGCTTTTGGTCGACGTCGGCTCCGGCGAAACGCTTTATGAAAAGAACAGCCGCGAGCGCAACTACCCCGCCAGCATCACCAAGGTGATGACCGCGCTGCTCGTGCTTGAGGCGGTGGATGCCGGAAAGCTGCGGCTCGACCAGGAGATCACCGCCTCCGAGGGC
>JAFZQQ010000027.1 GCA_017620315.1 Oscillospiraceae bacterium
AAAGCATGGATGGCGTCAGGTCGACTGCGGTCACACAGTAGAGCGCCTCGGTCAGAATGATGGCAAAAAAGCCCGGACCGGTGCCGACCTCCAGCACGCGGAGCTCCTGCGGCTCACGCTCAGGAAAGAGCACCCGGATCTGCTCGTGGAGTGTTTGACTCCAGACCTCGCGGCTGCGCGAGGAAAGCTCCGCTTGATTGATTTCGGAACAGGTGGGCGCACGCTGCGTCCAGTACGCTTTTTTTTCAGAGAGTATGTCCTGTTTCGGCGCCATAAGCCACCATGGGTCCTTCCTCAATGATATTGAGCGACGAGCACTGATAAAGCAGCACGCCGTCCGTATCGGTGAGCGCCGTGTGGAGCTCGCGCCCAAAGCAGTCACGGATGACGCCGAAGCCGGACATTTTGCTTTGCGACGAGATCACAAGCGCGCTCGATGTTAGCTCGCAGGCGCAGATACTGCGCCTGCTTGCGGAGCTTTGCCATGAGAGCGGCACGTCTGCCGTTTTTGTTTCGCACGACCTTTCGGTGGTTGCCTGCATGGCACTGTGCGGCGGCGCGTCGATCATCACGGATACCAACATGGCGCTTGCGGGCGTCAGCAAGCCCGCGCTG
Source organism: Oscillospiraceae bacterium (assembly GCA_017620315.1). Classification (GTDB taxonomy): domain Bacteria; phylum Bacillota; class Clostridia; order Oscillospirales; family Oscillospiraceae; genus Hominicoprocola. The sequence continues at coordinate 616 of JAFZQQ010000027.1, forward strand.
CAAAAGCTCGGCGGAACGGCACTTTGCTTTATGGCGGAACCCTTTATCGCGGAGGAGGCCAAAGCGCGCGGTGTGACCCGCGCGGCTGCTTCGGTGGACTATGCTGCGGAGCGGATCCCCAATGCGATTTTTGCCGTCGGCAATGCTCCGACCGCGCTGCTTGAGCTTGCCGGGCACATCGAAAACGGGCTGCGGCCCGCGCTGGTGATCGGCGTACCGGTCGGGTTCGTCAACGTGGTCGAGAGCAAGGAGCGCGCACTCGCGGTATGTGAAGCGCACGGCGTTCCCGCCATCATAGCGCTTGGACGCAAGGGCGGAAGCGGCGTTGCCGCGGCGATCTGCAACGCGCTGCTTTACGCAGCGGCCGAGCTTGCGGAGCCTGAGAAACGATTGTCATTCAATCCCTGACAGATGACCGCACTTTAAATATCCGGACGATGGTATACGGTTGGATTTGAACCCCTCGCCGGTATCAACGCTAAAATACAAAAAGACCGCTGCACCGACGGAAGCGCAAAAAGCAAGCAAAGACAAGAACGTGCATTTTCAGCCATTTCCAAGGAGAGACAAATACGCTATACTTGCGGTAACAAATTCTGCTTTGGGGATGGTATGAGCCAATGCGCTACGGTTATTTTGACAACGAGAACATGGAATATGTGATCGACCGGGTGGACGTGCCGGTCTCATGGACAAACTATATCGGCACGGGCGAGATGTACGGCGTGTTCAACCACACCGCAGGAGGGTACCTTCTGTACCGCTCTCCGGAGTATCACCGCATCACACGCTTTCGCCCGAACGGCGTGCCGATGGACTTTCCCGGACACTATGTCTATCTGCGCGACGAGGAGAGCGGCGACTACTGGTCGGTTTCGTGGCAGCCGGTCGCCAAGCCGAAGGAATTCTATACCTGCCGCCACGGTATGAGCTATGTGAAGTACATCAGCCGCTACGGTGGCATCGACGCGGAGCAGAAGCTTTTCGTGGCGATGGACGACCCTGTGGAGATCTGGGACGTGCGCCTGCGCAACACGGACAAGCGGGAGCGGAAGCTGTCCGTCTTCTCTTATCTGGAGTTCAGCTTCCATCAGATCGACATGGACAACCGCAATTTCCAGATGAGCCTCTATGCCGCGGGCAGCCGCTGCGTGGACGGAGTCATCGAGCACGACCTCTATTATGAGGAGGACGGGTATCAGTTTTTCACCTCGGATTTCACGCCGGACGGCTTTGACTGCCTGCGCGACAGATTCATCGGGCCCTATCGGACCGAGCGGAACCCGATTGTCGTCGAAACCGGCGTTTGCGGCGGCTCCTTTGAAAAGGGAGGCAACCATTGCGGGTGCCTGAAAAAGACGCTGACGCTTGCGCCGGGCGAGGAGACGCGGCTCATCTTCCTGCTGGGCGAGGGCGGCGTCGACGAGGGGCGCAGGATGCGCGAAAAGTATACGAGTGCGCGCGTGGACGAAGATTTCCGCCGTCTTGCCGCGTTTTGGGATGAAAAGCTCTCCCGCCTGCAGATCAGCACCCCAAACGAGGGTATGAACACCGAGATAAACCTTTGGAATCTCTATCAGAGCGAGATAAACGTTCTGTTCTCTCGCTTCACCTCTTTCATCGAGGTCGGTGGACGCGTGGGCCTCGGCTACCGCGACACCGCGCAGGATGCCATGACGATACCGCATGCCGACCCGGACGCCTGCCGCCGGCGCCTCATTCAGCTGCTGCGGGCGCTGACGCGGGAAGGGTACGGGCTTCATCTGTTTGAGCCGCGCTGGTTTGAGCCGGAGCAGACGGAACAGTCCTTCCGCTCTCCGACAGTCGTCCCCATACCGGACAAGTCCGAGATCGTCCACGGGATAAAGGACGCATGCGCGGACGATGCGCTGTGGCTCGTGTCTGCCGTGGTACAGTATGTCAGGGAAACGGGCGACCTTTCGTTCCCGGACGAGGTCGTGACCTATGCCGACGGCGGGGAGGGCACGGTCTACGAGCACCTTTCGCGTATTCTGGACTTCTCCGCCAGGGAGATCGGGCAGAACGGAGTCTGCAAGGGCCTGCGCGCCGACTGGAACGACTGCCTGAACCTCGGCGGCGGCGAGAGCGCAATGGTCAGCTTCCTGCATCTGTGGGCCCTGGGGAACTTCTGCGAGCTGGCGGAAGCGCTGGGCAGAACAGATGATGCGGAGCACTACCGGCTGCTGGCGGAACACGTGCGGCAGGTCACGCAGGAAGTGCTGTGGGACGGAGAATGGTTCCTCCGCGGCATTACAGCGGACAACCGGAAGATCGGGACGCAAAGGGACACGGAAGGAAAAGTCCACATGGAGTCCAACACCTGGGCGGTGATCTCCGGCGCGGCGACCGCCAGGCAGGGCGCTCTGGCCATGGACAGTGTGGACAGCTATCTGTATACGGAATACGGCCTGATGCTCAACGCCCCCTGCTATACCGAACCGGACGACGGCATCGGCTTTGTGACACGGGTCTACCCCGGGCTGAAGGAAAACGGATCCATCTTCAGCCATCCGAACCCC
>JAFZQQ010000318.1 GCA_017620315.1 Oscillospiraceae bacterium
CGCCTGTTCCATCGCCTTGAGATCCTGCGGGTCGACGATGATGATATTCTGATAGCCATAGGAGCGCAGCACGTCCTCGATCTTGAGCGCCTCGGCAATGTCGCCCTGAAGGGTGAAGCCGCTGCCGGGGTTCTCCTGATGTCCCGTCATGCCCGTGATGGAGTTGTCCAGCACAACGGGGATGAGATTGCCCTTGTTGTAGATGATCTCCGCTGCGCCGGTCATGCCGCTGTGGAAGAAGGTCGAGTCGCCCATGACGCCGAAGACCTTCTTGTCGGTCTGGCCGGTCGCGGCGAACGCCTTTGCCATGCCCATGGCGACGGAGAAGCCGCCGCCCATGCACACCACGCTGTCAAGCGCGCTGAGCGGCGCGCTGCCGCCGAGCGTGTAGCAGCCGATGTCTCCGGCAATGACGAAATCCTTGTGGCGCGACATGGTGTAGAAAAAGCCTCTGTGCGGGCAGCCGGGGCAAAGCGCGGGCGGACGGGAAACCGCCGCAACGCCGACGTCGACCGTTTCGTTTTTCTGCCCGAAGATGCGCTCGCGCAGCAGCTGCGGATTGAGCTCGTAAAGCCTGCCGGTCAGCTCCTTGCCGACGCACTCGATGCCGGCGGCCTTGATCTGCTCCTCCATAAAGTCGTCCAGCTCTTCGACGACATAGAGCTTTTTGACCTTTGCGGCAAACTCGCGGATGAGCTTCATCGGTAGCGGATAGGTAAGCCCGAGCTTGAGGAAGGACGTGTCCTCCGGGAAAGCGTCCTTGGCATACTGATAGGCGATGGACGCGGTGACGACGCCGATCTCGCCCCCGTTGAGCTCCATACGATTGAGCTTGCTCGTGTAGCCGTATTCCTCAAGCGCCGCGAGGTTCTTCTCGACCTTGGGGTGATTCTGCATCGCGTTGGCGGGAGCCGAGATGTACTTGCGCGTATTGCGCTGATACGCCAGCGGCGCGCGCTCCACACGCTCGCCCAGCGTGACCAGGCTCTTGGAATGGGCCACGCGCGTCGTGGTGCGGAACAGCACCGGCATATCGAAACGCTCCGATATCTCATAGGCCTCCTTGAGGAAGTCCAGACACTCCTGCGAGTCGGAGGGCTCGACCATCGCGATCTTTGCGCTGCGCGCGTAATGGCGGTTGTCCTGCTCATTTTGCGACGAGTGCATGCTCGGATCGTCCGCCGATACGATCACAAAGCCGGCGCTTACACCGTTGTATGCCGCGGTGAAAATGGGATCGGCCGCCACGTTGACGCCGACGTGCTTCATCGCGCACAGGCTCCGCACGCCCGCGATGCTCGCGCCGTAGGCGACCTCTGTCGCGACCTTCTCGTTCGGAGCCCACTCGCAGTAAAGCTCGTCCTTGTACTGGGGAAGATTCTCGAGGATCTCTGTGCTCGGAGTGCCCGGATAGGCCGAGCAGACCTTGACGCCGGCTTCGTAAACGCCGCGGGCAATCGCCTCGTTGCCGGAATACAGAACCTTTTCCAAAGTAACTGCCACCTTTCACAATAGAGTTGCCGGTTGCGACCGGTAAATGACCAAGTACCCCTATTCTATAAAAGACATTGCAATCTGTAAAACATTATCTTATAATGCAACTATAAGTTTTTCTTATAATCGTTTGGGGGGGATGCGCCATGACGATACAACAGGTGCTTTATGTGCTGGAGGCGGCAAGCTGCCGGAACATCTCGCAGGCGGCGGAGAGGCTGTTCGTCTCGCAGTCGGCGGTTTCACAGCAGATCGCAAGGCTTGAGCGCGAGCTGGGGCGCAGCCTGTTTGTGCGCTCGCTCCACCGCCTTGAGCTGACGGAGGAGGGCGAACGCTTCTGCCGTGAGGCGCGTCCCGTTGTAGACGCATGGCAGACGCTTTGCAGCAGCGTGCGCGCGGATAACCCCGCGGCAAAGAAACAGCTTCGCGTCGGGATCGGCCCAAGGGTATATTCCAACGGCCTGTTTCAGGGGATACTCCGCTTTTTTGACGCCCATCCCGAGATCGAAGCGTCGTTCATCACGGAATCGAGCCGGGACTATCCCTACGCGCTGCGCCGGCAGAACATCGATCTGGCGCTGGACGTGCTCTCTCCGGAGGAGCCGCTGAGCGGAGATGAGGATTTTTATATCTGCGAGCTGATCCGCGAGCGGCAGTGCGTGCTGACCTCGCCGGAGGATCCCCGCGCCGCGCTGCCGGAGATCTCGATCTCCGAGCTGCAGGGGGCGACCATGATCTCCGCGCTGGAGTATTCCTCGGAGGATCGCATGCTGAAGGAGACCTGCCGTAAATACCACGTCAGCTTCGAGCGCGTCTACCGCTCGGACAGCATCAATATGGTCATGAGCCTTGTGCGCGACGGGCGCGGCGTCGTTCTCGGGCCGCATTCCTTTGCCGATTACTACCATGTCGCGGCGATCCCGCTCACGCCGCAGACCGAGGCGTCGCTGAGCTTTATCTGCCTGCGCAAGCTCATGCACCGCCGGGAGCTGCAGGAGTTTCGCAATCATCTGCTCGCCCTGTGCCGCAAGGAGCCGGCGGAGGACCGCGGCGCCCTGCAGACTTGACAAGAACGGCGCTGCCTCAATTCGGCTTGCTTAGCCGTTTTGAGACAACGCCGTCAATCACTGCGGCACGAGCTTCGGCATGCGCAGTATCCTGCGCGGCTCATCCTCTCAGCCGGTGCTCCATACCAGCGGCTCGTAGTCGGGCAGGGGCGCGGAACTGACGTCCAGCAGCAGGAGCTTCACCTTAACGCCTCCGGACGGCAGGGACGAGAGCGGGATAACCATGCTCAATTCGGTTCCGTGACCCTTGGCCAGTGTGACGCCGTCGGTGCCGCAGCCGAGAAAACGCCCGTTTTTGTCATAGAACGCTGCGACTGCGTTGAGCTGCGGCGGATCGCCCCAGTTTTCCTCATCTCCCGCATAGATCCCGTTGTAGAGCAGCACCGCGTGGAAGCTGAGCTTTTTGTCCGCGAAGCTGATCGACGGGCCGGCGAGCTTGAAGTCCTGCGTCATCTCGCTGACGCTGGCGATCCCGTCGCTTTTGACCGAGATGCTGTAGCTCACCGTGTAACCGCCGGAGTATTCGCCGGTGAGCTTGCCGTCAGAGTCTGTGAGCAGAACGATATCCGGGCTGCCCAGCGCCGTGGCGGTGACCGTCGCGCTGCCGGGGGCAAGCGCCGTGATCACACCGGTATTGTCCACGGTGACGACGCTCTCGTCGCTGCTTTTCCAGAGAATGTCCGGAATGGTGGCGGGCTTGGAATTTGACGTTTTCAACGTCACGGGAAGCGTTGCCCGTCCGCCGGACTGCAGCGCTGCGTTCAGGCTTGCCATCAGCGTCGGGCCGCCGCCGGTGATGCCTGTTACTTTGTTGTAGCCGGCTTGACCGTTGAAGACGGCATAAAGCTCATCGACGATCGGCTTGACGTATGCGGCGTAGTATTCCTCCACCACGGCGAAGTTGTAGGTGTGCCTGTATGCCTCCTCCGCAAGAGAGCCTTCGTTGTTCAGATATTCATTGTACTGCGGAGTGCTCGTGGCTGTGCGGCAGCCCTTCAGCTCGTAATAGCGGATGCGCCTGTATGCCTGCTGCCGTACGCTCTCGTCCGACGACGCGGCCTTTTCCATCAGCGAGGCGCGTTCCGCGAGCAGCTTTTCGCGGAGCGTGCGCATATCGTCCAGATAGAGGCTCTTGCCCTCAAGCTCATTGACAAGGATGGCGACCATGGTGTTCGGCGTAGTCTGAAAATTGGCATAGGAAAGGCAGCGATACACACGGTTGTTGACACTGTATGTCTCCCGGAGGCCCGACGAGTAGCTGTCGTAATACATGACCACCGTATTTCCGTTGTCGTTCAGAAGCCCGTATTCATCGTAAAGATCCTTGTAGCTTTTGAGACTTCCGCCGAACAGAGCGTTCATGTTTGCCAGCTCGGTCTTGGTCAGCATGTTCGACTCGCCGTCGATCTCCTCGCGCTGGCTGCGCGCCGTGTCGATCATCAGCGTCAGACGGCAGGCGTTATTGATGTGCTCCGCTTCGTCGTCCGGATAGTCCTTGACCGCGTTATACAGGTTCTGAAGAGCAGCTTCGTTCCTGGAAAGGTCTGTCGCGAGATCGCCGCCGAACCAGAAGCTGCATAGACTTGATCCGCTTCTCAGCGGCACCATGCCGTGGCTGTAATCCCGGTTTTGCATCTGATAGGAAATGTTGCTGTACTCCTTCAGCCAGTCCGGATAGCTCGCACGCAGCGCGAACAGGTCGTCGATCTCCTGACGCAGCAGCGGCATGGCGTATTCCATATCCTCCTGCGAGGATTTGTAAACGGCGTTGACCTTGGAAAGATACGACTCAAAGGTCTGCACGGAAGCGTTGAAGTCCTCAAGCTCCGCGGTCTTTTTGGCAATTACGGTTTCGAGCTTGTGCTTGTATTCATAGCCGTACTCTATCCTCTGGCGGATCACGTCCATCGTCGCGCCGCAATAGGTGTCGACGAATGCGTTATAGACGGACGTATCAAGCCTCCAGTTGCCGTAGGCTGCTTCCGCGCCGTGCGAGAGGTTGAACACGACGTTTTTCAGCGGAACCAGATTGCTTTCATAACTCGTCAGCCGGGTTTCCCATGCCGAAATGAATGCGTTGACCTCGCTGAGCCGCGTTCTCAGCTCCCGGAGCACGTTGTTTTGCCCGGTTCGCTGAGCGGACACAAGCTCCTTGTAATTTGGAAGGGAGAACAGAGCCTTTGGAGAGGAAAGGTCGCCGTTGACACGATAGCTCCCGTCGTAATTGCGCAGAGTCAGAAAGCTCGAAAAGCACGACTGATAGAACGTGTCCCACGGATATTCCACGCCGTTGTAAGATACTATACTTGTATCGTACGCGATCCAGCGCAGCGTCTGCGGCGCACAGGCGCCGTCGTCGGAGGTATAGGCGGTTTTGAAGCTCTGCGCGTCCTTCTTCGCAAGCTCGAGCTGATCGTTTGCCCATTCCTTTGCGGCGGCGAGCTGCCGCGCCCTGAACGTTTCCTCACTCTCTGTGCTCTGCTTTACAATGTGACTGATATTCGGCACAAAGTCGGGATTTGCCGTGGTGCCCAGCGCGCGTGCCTCCTGCTCGGCAGCCTCGCGCTGCTGAAGCTGCGTTTGAGCGAGCGCCCTTCTCTGCTGGTCGTCGGCGGAGAGCTTGCTGTACTTGCTGCGGAGAGTGTTCGCCTCAAGCTGGCAGAAGGTCATCATTTCCTCCGCAAGGTTCGCCTGCACCGCCATGAGACGCTCGAACTGCCTGATCGCGTTGATCGCGGCTTCGCCCTCGATGCGGTCGCTCTCTCCGGTAAAGTCGTCGATCACATCGTCCGTGCTCAGATAGCGCAGGCCTGTGACCTCCTTGATCTTATCCGTGATCTTGAGCTGATCGTCCGTGATTTCCCAAATCTTGTCCTTCAGGTCGCCCAAATCGCCGCTGGGGCGCGGGGAAAGAGCGTTGTCCATAATGATTTTGATCAGCTCGCTGGAGATGAAGGTCACAGCCACGTTGGTCTGGGCGTATTTCAGGTTGGAAAGCTTTCTGTAGGCGTCCGCGCCCATCTGCTCCGCCACGCCGTAGCGGTTGAGCAGCGAGTCCATTTCCGCCTTTTCCGCCGCGCTGTATTCCCCAAAGCCCAGCGTGTTGTACGCCGAAGCGTCCAACGCGTGCGAGGTCGGATTTTCCGGGTCGCCGTACCATGCGTATAGAGCGGGATAGTTTTTTCGCATCAGATCGGCGCGAAGCTGCTGCCCCGCCTGTTTCCAGCCGGTTCTTGTCAACGCCCAGTCGTCCATCTGCCGCTTTCCGCTCGTCCCGAACTGGATTATCTGGTCTCTGCTCCAGCCGGCAAACCACTTGGTCACCTTCATGCGATCGGCGTCGCTCATGCGTTTCCACGCGGCGAGGTTGGTGGCGCTGCTCGTTTGGTCGCTCGCGAGCGTTTCACCGTTATACTGATAGGTGATATAATGCCCGCGCAGGGGAATGTACCCTGTGCTGATGAGCTTCGCGCAGAGAAAATCCGCTCCGGATTGAACGGCGCGTGCCTCCCGCGGGCAGAGCGGCCCAAAGGGCAGCAGAGTCAGCGCCAGCAGCAGAGCGAGCACCCTGACTTTGATACGTCGCAGCTTCATGGTTCGGCCCTCCTCATTCAATCAGCGTTGTCCGCCGTTCCTTGCCGGACGGCGGACGGCTTTCCAAAGTGTTTATCCGTCAATGTGGAATATACCATAACCCAAAACCGAATGCAAGGACAACAGCGCGGCAGAACGGTATTCGCCTCTTGCAATCTGCCGAGAAATCCCCTATACTCAAAACAACGATTTTTTCAAAACTTTGCTGCCATCTCGGATCCTTCTGCGTATCAAAGAAAAGAGAGACGTTATCCGCTGACCACGCCAATCAAAGCATTTTTTGAAAGAAGAATCATCATGGACGACAAGCTGAACGCTGCCCTCGAGGGCATTTACGACAGCCTGACCGACGAACAGAAGGAAAAGGCGAAGTAGTGCAGGACGATGGACGAGCTGAGCGTGCTTGCGGCGAAGGAGTGCATGGAGCTGCCCGACGAGGTGCTGGACGCCGTCGCCGGCGGCTGCGAAGACGATCACTGCAAAAGTGACTGCCCCAATCAATATCAATGCAAACACGACCCAAGTAAAGAGCCTTATCTGCCTGTCACCTGAGCGTGCGGCGCGGCACAAAGAAAAAGACAAGGAGCACACAGATGGGAAAAACGGCATCTGAGACGGGCTGGCGCGTGTCCCGCTACAACCTGTTCGCGCCGATACCGGACTCGAAAAACGTGGCGATCGCCAATCTGTTCCGGGGAACCTGCGGCGCGTACTCGCCGCTGGAGCTTTTCCTGCTCGGCGAGCTTAACACGCTGGACGCGGAGCATCCGATACTCACCCGCTTCCGCGAGCGCGGGCTTATCGTGAATTTCGACGAGCGCGCCGCGCTGGACGCCATAGGACGGATGGGCTGCTCGGTGGGCGGCGCGGGGCTGACGATCTGCCCCACCATGGGCTGCAATTTCGACTGCCCCTATTGCTTTGAAAACCACAAGGCGGGAAAAATGACGCAAAAAACACAGGACGACGTGGTCGCCCTGGCGGAGCGTATGCTGGACGTCTCGCAAAAGAAAGCCCTGTCCGTCACATGGTTCGGCGGCGAGCCGCTGCTTGCTCCCGACGTGATCGAGGCCCTGTCCGTCCGGCTTACGGCGCTGTGCGAGGCAAAGGGTGCGGAGTATTCCGCGGGCATCATCACGAACGGCTATCTGCTCACGCAGGAAAACGCCGACCTGCTGGCAAGATGCAAGGTGACGAGCGCGCAGATCACGCTCGACGGCGTCGGAGAAGCACACGACAGGACGCGGCATCTCGCCGGCGGAGGATCGACCTTTGGGCGCATCACGGACAATCTGCGGCAGGGAAAGCTTGACTTTCGAGTCACGATCCGCCACAACGTCCACGCGGAAAACGTCGGCGAGATCGAGGCGCTCAGGGCTTTCGTGGAAACGCTGGCGGCGGAGAGCGGGAACAATATCATCTATTATCCTGCGGTCGTCAGCGGCAACGACGCCTCCGACGACCGGGGCTGCGGCGTGGGGCTTCTGTGTTCCTCGGACGCGAGCGAGATCAGCGTCCGGCGCGACGCGAAGCGCTTCGCCCCGGGACGCGGGCAGTACTGCATGGCGCATCGCCTGATGAGCGTGGGGATCGACGAAAAGGGCAATCTCCAAAAGTGCTGGGAGGACGTGGACAAGCCGGAGCACAGCTTTGGGACGGCGGAGCGCTGGGACCCGAAGAACCCCATCGCCACCGCGGACCGCCCCGACAACCTGATGCGCTACATAAACACGGCGCTGCCGAACTTCGACGAGGAATGTGACAAATGCGTGTGGCTGCCGACCTGTTCGGGCGGCTGCCCCAACAAGCGGCTCTACTACCAAAAGCAATGCCTGCCCTTCAGGGACGAACCGGAGAAATACGTTCTGGCGCTGTATGACCGGATAGGAGAAGAAAAGACGGACGACAAGAAATAAAATCGGAAAGGAGCATCATAATGGACGAAAAACTGAACGCAGCCCTCAAGGGCA
>JAFZQQ010000319.1 GCA_017620315.1 Oscillospiraceae bacterium
CAGGCTGATTATCTCCTCGGACGAGTTCTCGCCGCCGACGGCGGGCGAGACCTCCGTCTCAATGTCCGCGCGGATAAGATGTATGGAGGGCGCGCTCGCCTTGAGCCGCACGGCGTAGCGCCCGTTCTGACGCACGACCTCCGGCTCCTCGAGATTCATCTCGCCGGAGTCCGGCATAATGACCGCGTAGCCCTTCGAACGCACGTCCTCGAGCGCGGGCGCGATCCGGTCGTACTCCCTGCGTATCTCTGCTGTCTCAGTGAGCAGCGCGACGAGGTCGCCGTCGCTCTCGATGTCGAGGCCGGACTGCTCGCTGATAGTCGAATAAAACAGCCTGCGCGGCAGATCGGCTGACGCCGTCGCGGAGCCGCTCCCGAGGTCGATGTCAGTGACCGACGCGGAGCAGATATCACCGCTCTCGGAGAGCGCGGCAACGGCGGCCTCGACGTCCCGTATCCTGTACATCGGCTCGCACGCCGCCCGGACGGACTCCATGACGCCCGCGCGCACTGCGTTATCAGGCGGCAGTGCGCCGAGCCATTCCGGGAGCCTTATCCGCAGCTCACGCACGGGAAACTCATAGAGTAGCGATTTGATGATCTCCGTTATGTCGTCGCCGGTGAGGTCGAGGCAGCTGCGCACGAGGCAGGTGACCCCGTATTTTTCGGACAGCTCTGATTGCAGCGCCAGTGCGGCGAGGGACGTCGGCTCCACTGAGTTTATGAGGATGAGAAACGGCTTTCCGAGCTCCTGCAGCTCGCGCACGACGCGCTCCTCGGCGTCTATGTAGGACGCGCGGTCTATGTCCGTTATCGTCCCGTCGGTCGTCACAACGATGCCGACGGTCGAGTGGTCGGTGATGACCTTTCTCGTGCCGGTTTCGGCGGCCTGCGTGATCGTAATCTCGCTGTCGAACCACGGGGTCGTGACCATACGCTCCGCGTCGCCCTCGAACTGCCCGACGGCGCCGTTTACCATATAGCCGACGCAGTCGATGAGTCTGACTGAAAACGCGGCCCCGCCGTCGAGCGTTATCTGTACCGCGTCCTCCGGCACGAATTTCGGCTCGGCCGTCATTATCGTGCGCCCCGAACCGCTCTGGGGGAGCTCGTCGCGGGCGCGCTCGCGCATGTATATATTCTCGATGTTAGGGATGACAAGCGTCTCCATGAAGCGCTTTATAAATGTGGATTTGCCGGTGCGCACTGGGCCGACGACCCCGATGTAGATGTCGCCGTCAGTGCGCAGGGCGATGTCCTCGTAGATTTTTCTGCCGTCCACGGTGTTTCCCCCTTGTTCTTGATAGCTAATAAAATCTATGGGGATAAGCCGTCATATATGCAAAAAAATGCGGCTCGGAGCCAGGGATGATAGTTCGCGATAAAGGCGGCAGTCGTTCCCCGCGCGCAAAAGCCTCACGCGGATTGAAATGTGAGTTTATTCGTGTATAATAATATCTGTGCCTCGCACGACGTGTGAGGCGCGCAAAGACAAAAAGAAAGGCCTAATGCAATGCAGAAAGCAAGCATCAACTCCGACCGCATCAAGGGCTGGGCGGTGATCGTCGGCATATTGTACCTGATACTTCAGCACGCTTTTTATCTGGCGGGGCATCACCTTGCCTCGCTGTTCGGCATCGAGCCCTTCCTGCCGAAGATAGCGCTTGACGACATGATCCCCATCGTGTCGGCATTCATCATACCTTACGTTTGGTCCTATATCTACTGGGCGATGGGACCGATGGTGGTCTCCAAATGCGAAAAGCGGCATTTTGCCGACTACATGGCGGCAAATCTCGTCGCCTGCGTCGCGGGGACTCTGGCGCTTGCCTTCTTCCCGACATACATGGACAGGGTAGCAGAGGGACTTTACAAAGTCCCCGCAGACCCCACCTTCTTCGACAAACTGCGAATGTTCTGGTATTCGCTCGACGGCTCCGAGACGGCATACAACCTGCTGCCGAGCTTCCACTGCATCAACAGCACCCTCTGTTATCTGGGCGTTGCCGGACGCAGGGAGATACCCGTGTGGTACAGGGTCTATTCACTTTTGCTCACGCTGCTTATATTCGCTGCCACTCTGTACGTCAAGCAGCACTATTTCCTTGACGTCGTGACGGGCGCTGCCCTCGGCGCCGCTGCGTTCTTCATCTGCAAGCGGTTCCATTGGGGCAGGATGTTCGCTCCGCTCGAGAGGCTGTATAAAAGGTATAAGGAAAAGAAAGAGGAGTAAGCTGCTTTTCGGCTGACAAATGGACATAGTAATGCAGAAAACCCCGGGAATGCCAGAATTCCCGGGGTTTTGCTCATTTTATCTTTCGGCCGAAAAGAGCGCAGTGCCTCGAATGAGCCGCGTTCGGAGCGCTCCGCTGTATTTGACGGGTATTCGTCAGCCCTTTACGAGCGGATCGAGGAAGTCGAAGATGATGCTCGTGTAGGGCTCGGCGTCGTATTTCGTGTCAGCATGTTCGCACTCGGGACTGATGACCAGCTTTACCCGATCGGGACCTGCAATCGCCTTTATCTTCTCCGCGAGGCGGACGGACTGCTGATACGGGACCTTTGAATCGTACTGTCCGTGCAGGATGAGCACGGGCGGGATGTCCTTGTGGACGCTGTAAATGGGGCTGGCAAAGGCGAACATGCGCAGCGAATCGTCGGCGTTGAATCCGAGGAGTGCGTTTGCCGCGCCGGGAGCGCCGGGGCGCAGTTTTTCGACGCGGTCGTAGCCGGACTCGTCGAAATCGCGCCGCATATTGCGGAAATCGGTCGGGGCGAACTGGTCGACGACGGCGCGTATGTTGCAGACGGAGCCGAGCGGAGCACCCTCAAACGCGGGAACGCCCTGCGTGAATATGGCCATGAGCGCAAGCTGCGCTCCGGCGGACGCGCCGGTCAGGGCGACGCGATCCGTGTCGAGCATGTATTTTGCGCCGTTGTCCGCGCACCAGCGGAGAGCGGCCTTTATATCGAACAGGTTTTCAGGATAGTGCACGTCGGGCAGGAGCCTGTAGCCGACGCTGACGACAGCGTACCCGCGGGAGAGCCCGGGGATGAACGTCGCGATCTGTGAGTCGGACTTGTCGCCGACGGACCACGCGCCGCCGTGGACGTAGATGATCGTGGGGAAGGGCCCCTCGCCCTCGTTGGGAAGGTATATGTTGAGCGCCTGCATGCAGTCGTCGCCGTAGGGGACGTCCATGTACTTTCTCTTTATGTCAGACGTGTCTAAAAGACGGCCCTTCTGTATTGTTTCCTGGAGCATCTGTTCAGCGCGGTTCATGAAAAGACCTCATTTCGTCCGTAAACTGTGTTTTACGCATGTATTATATCATTTTCCGGCGCGAAATGCTGACTGAATTTTCGCGGCAAACGCGCTCGCTTTTGTTGCTATTTCAACAGCATTTTCAGCCATTTGACGTCGCTTTTGTCAAAGCAGCCGAGAAGCGCGCCAAGGCTAAGAAAACACGGAAACGACATGAGGACGTGTATAGCGAGCGAAAAGAGACCTTCGCCGGGCGGCGCGCCGAAAGTGCGAAGCACGAGCGGCGGTACGTACACCGCGCCGATCGCCGAAATGATCGTCCCGCACATCTGAACGATGCAC
>JAFZQQ010000320.1 GCA_017620315.1 Oscillospiraceae bacterium
GCACCAACAACCCCTATGACGACGCTGTCGCGAAGGGACTGCTGGAGCAGTACGACGCGATCAACGCCGCACACCTGTTGAAGGATATGTACAAGAATCCCGACGGCTACTGGTACGGCATCTACACCGGTATCCTCGGCTTTATGGCGAACAAGGACGAGCTCAAGCGTCTCGGCCTGGAGGCTCCCAAGAGCTGGGACGATCTGCTCAAGCCGGAGTACAAGGGCCTTATCTGGCTGTCCAACTACAACACCGCCGGCACCGCGAAGCTCGTCGTCAACACGATGCTCCAGATGAAGGGCCATGACGCCGGCATCCAGTACCTTGTCGACCTTGACAAGAACATCCAGGTCTACACCAAGTCCGGCTCCGGCCCGAGCAAAAACGTCGGTACCGGCGAGTGCGTGATCGGTATCGGCTTCCTGCACGACGGCATCACCCAGATCGTCGACAACGGCTATGACAACATCCAGCTGATCATCCCGTCCGACGGAACCTCCTGCGAGATCGGGCCCGTAGCCGTCTTCAAGGGCGCCAAGCATGTCAACGCCGCGCGTCTGTTCATGGAGTACGCGCTCTCTCCCGACTGCGTTGAGCTTGCCGCCAGCAACGGCTCCTATCAGTTCCTCGTCATCGACAACGCCAAGCAGCCGCAGCAGGCTATAGATTTCGGCCTGGATCCCAGCCTTGTTTGGGACGGCTATAACTTCGCCGACGCCGCGGCAAATACCGCCACTTATGTCGAGCAGGTCATGCAGGCGCTCAACGGCGGCGACGACCGCTTCAAGACCGAGTAAAAAAGCGTAACACATGTAAAGTGCGCCTTTTGGGCGTATAAGACGCGAGGCTTTCCCCCGCCCTTCGGGGCGGGGGTTTTAAAAAAGGAGGGATACCCCCGATGGCAACGACACAGGGCGCGGCGTTGGACAGAAAAAAACTGATGGCGGACCCTATCATGGTCACGACCATCGTCGTGCTGATAACATTTCTTACCCTGTTTATCCTTTACCCGCTGGCTATTCTTCTGATCGACAGCTTATACGGCACAAACGGGCTGTCTCTCGAAACTTTCAGGCGCGTTCTCGCAATGCCGACCTTTACACGCGCGATATCGAACACGCTCAAGATAGGCTTTGTGGTCGGCATTCTCTCCACGCTGATCGGTCTGCTGTTTGCCTATGTCGAGGTCTATGTGCGTCTGCATAAGATCTCCGGCGGACTGTTCAAGGTTGTTTCAATGCTGCCGGTCGTCTCGCCGCCGTTTGTGCTTTCACTGTCGATGATCATGCTCTTTGGCAAGGCGGGACTGATCACGCGCTTCCTTCTGGGCATATACGACAACAACGTATATGGCTACTGGGGCATCGTCATTGTGCAGACGCTGACTTTCTTCCCGGTATGCTATATGATGCTCAAGGGATTGCTGAAGAATATCGACCCCTCGCTTGAGGAGGCCGCGCGCGATATGGGCGCAAGCCGCATGAAGGTCTTTACCAGCGTCACGCTGCCGCTGATGCTTCCCGGACTCGGCAACGCGTTCCTGGTGACGTTCATCGAGTCCATAGCTGACTTCGCGAACCCCATGATAATCGGCGGCTCCTACGATACGCTGGCGACGAGCATTTACCTTCAGATAACCGGCGCATTCGATAAGGAGGGCGCTGCGGCGATGGCTGTGGTGCTGCTCTGCATCACGCTGGCGATGTTCGGTGTGCAAAAGTACTACCTCGAGTCCAAGACTGCTGCGACGCTCACGGGAAAGGCGTCCCGCGCGCGTATGCTCATCGAGGACAAGAGCGTTACCGTGCCGCTCACGGTGCTCTGCTCGCTGGCGGCGATCTTCGTTATCATGATGTATATCTGTGTGCCCATCGGCGCGCTGTTCCCGACCTGGGGCTACAAGTTCACCCCGCTCACCTTCAAGTGGTTCGGGCAGGTGTTCTCGAAGTACCATGGGCTCAAGGCTTTCCGCGACTCCTTCAGGCTCAGCCTGATTGCTTCCCCCATTACGGCGCTTTTGAGCATGATCATCTCCTATCTTGTAGTCAAGCGCAAGTTCAAAGCGAAGGGCTTCATCGAGGCGGTGTCCATGCTTGCGATGGCGGTCCCCGGCACTGTGCTCGGCGTCGGATACATCCGCGGTTTCTCGGGCGGCCTGTTCCACACAGGCGTGCTCGGCGGCATTTACGGCACGGGGCTGATCCTTATTATCGTGTTCGTCGTGCGCTCGCTGCCAACGGGCACAAGAAGCGGTATTTCCGCATTGCGGCAGATCGATAAGTCTATCGAAGAATCCGCCTACGACATGGGCGCTGACAGCTTCAAGGTCTTTATGACGGTCACGCTGCCGCTGATAAAGGATTCCTTCCTCAGCGGACTTGTCACGGCGTTCGTGCGTTCCATTACCGCAATTTCCGCCATCATTCTGCTCGTTACGCCGCAGTACCTGCTCATAACGGTGCAGATCAACGAGTTCGCGGAAAAGGGCGCGTTCAGCATCGCCTGCGCGTTCGCGACGATACTGATACTGATAACCTACGGTTCGGTCCTGCTGATGAACCTTCTTATGAGGTTCTTCGGCACAAGCCGCAAAATAGAAGGGGAGGAGTAACACCATGGCAAAGGAAAAGAAAGGCGTTCGCCTTGAGCATATTTCAAAAATCTATCAGGACCCCAAGACACACAAGGACTTTTACGCCGTGCACGACACGTCGCTTGAGATAGAGCCCGGCTCCTTTGTGACGCTGCTCGGACCCTCCGGCTGCGGCAAGACGACGACCCTGCGCATGATCGCGGGCTTTGAGAGCCCGGACGAGGGCGAGATCTATCTCGGCGGAGAGCCGATCAACGCGCTCACACCGAACAAGCGTGATACCGCGATGGTCTTCCAGAGCTACGCGCTTCTGCCGCACTACAATATCTTCGATAACGTTGCCTACGGCTTGAAGCTGCGCAAGTTGGACAAGGATACCATTAAAACGAAGGTCATGGACATCCTCAAGCTCGTCGGTCTTGAGGGAATGGAGGCGCGCATGACCAACCAGCTCTCCGGTGGCCAGCAGCAGCGCGTCGCGCTGGCGCGCGCTCTTGTGCTCGAGCCGGGAGTGCTGCTCTTTGACGAGCCGCTTTCCAACCTTGACGCGAAGCTGCGCGTATCCATGCGCACAGAGATACGCCGCATCCAGCAGGAGGCCGGCATCACCGCGATATATGTCACGCACGACCAGAGCGAGGCAATGGCGCTGAGCGACAAGATCATCATAATGGAAAAAGGCGTTGTAGCGCAGATCGGCACGCCGCAGGAGATCTATTATCACCCGAAAAGCGAGTTCGTGGCGGACTTCATCGGCGACGCCAACTTCCTGAAGGGGAAGATGCTCCGCCATGAGGGAAGCGACGGCGTCGTCGAAATCAACGGCACGGAGGTGCGTGTCGCCGAAACGCAGTCCGTCAAGGACGGTTCCGAGACAACCGTGGTGCTTCGCCCGGAATCGACTGTGCTTGCGGACGAGGGCTTTTTGCCTGTCAAGGTTATCGTCTCAAGCTTTATGGGTGCATATCAGCTCTATCACGTGATGCTTGGCGACAACAAACTCATCATCCACGACTATAACCCCAAGGGCAAGAAAATATACGCCATGGGCGACTCGGCATATATCCGCTTTGAGCCGGGCAGCGCGCACTGCATCTGATGGGCGGCGCGCTTGACTGCGCACGCGACGCGGGGCCGCTCTGGCTCCCCGATCTGCGTGCGGCGTTCGCGGAGGCGGAAGACGCCGTTCCGCTTGCAATCAGGCTGTGTTCCTATGACGGCAGGACGCGGCTGTGGCGGCACAGGATACCACGCTGGACCAATGAAAAACAGCGCGGCCTTGCGCGGGACTATCTCTGCGCGAGCGTTTATAACGCGATGTCGGCTTGCTGCGGTTATGAGCTCGCGATCTTTACCGATACCGAGGAGCAGGAACTGATAGACTTAATTGGCGAATTGCCGGAGATTTTTCAGCTTTCAAGTCCAAAACGCTCAGGACTGGGCAAGGTCGTCAGCGTGGCAAATCGCATGGGAAATGCGTTCTTTGGAAAGCAATTTCACTTTACAGTATCTGATATTAAAGACCTCAATGAAGACACTGAACCCGTGCCTTTCCACGCTGAAATTACCGAAATGCTGCGCGCTGTCTGCCGTGAGGCGGACGGGCTGAACATCATCGGTATTGACGTCGGGGGGACTGACATCAAGCTTGCCGCTTCTGCGAGGGGGAGGCTGGCCGCGGTCAAGGAGTACGACTGGAACCCGTCTGCTTTCAAAACGGCGGAGCAGCTCATCGAGCCCATTCTGCTTTTGACCCGGCTGATGCGCGCCTGTATAGCGCTGGAGAAGCATACGCCCGCGCTCAGGAGAGCTTTGGAAAAGGACGCTTCGGAGATAGAAATGCGTTCTGCCGTCGAAGAGGCTGAGTCTATCTGCGACTGCGGCGTCCTTGACAAAATCGGGCTGAGCTTTCCGGACGTAGTTCTGTATGACAGGATCGTCGGCGGCGAGACGCCGAAGACAGACGGGATGCGGCACAACCAGGATATCGAATATGAGACTGAATTTGCAAAGCTTGGAGAGCTGGGCGTACGCCTGCGTGCACTGTGCAGAGGCGAGGGCGGCTGCCGGATCGTGAACGACGGGAGCATGGCGGCGTTTTCGGCTGCGATGGAGCTCTGCTGCGGGAATTCGCCGGAAGCGGTAAAGCGCGGCGTTTTGGCGCACAGCCTCGGCACCGACCTCGGCACAGGATGGGTGGATGGCAGCGGCCGGATACCGCAGCTTCCGCTGGAGATCTACGACCTATGGCTCGATCTCGGAAGCGCCGAAGCCGCGTCGCTTCCGCCGGAGGATCTGCGCGGGACACGGAACGAGAATTCGGGACTGCCCGGCGCAAGGCGCTATCTCGGGCAGTCTGCCGCCTTCAGACTCGCCTGGGAGCTCGACCCGCGCCTGCTCGACGGCTTCACGGAGGAACGCGACGGCGTTCTTCGTATCCGCACCGAGCCGGACGATCTGCGAAAGCCCTGTCTTGAGTATCTGATGCGGCGCGCCTCTGAGGGCAACGCCGCCGCGGAGGAGATATTTCGCTGCATAGGCAGGAACCTTGCGGTCATAACAAAGGAAGCGGAATGGCTTCTTCGGCCCGAAACGGACGTGCGGTATCTCTTTGGCCGCTTTGTCAAATCAGAAAAATGCTTCTCGCTTCTGCGCGAGGGTTTTTCCGAGCTCAAGCCTGAGATCCGGCTTGAAAACGGCGGCGACGACCTTGCCGAAACGCCGCTGATGCGTCAACTTGCGCAGAGAGAGGACGTTACGGTGGCTCAGTTTGCACAGTCTGTAGGCTCAGTCTATTTCGCACTGACAGAAGGAGAGAGAAGGGAAGCATGAAACGAAGCGAGATCAACGCCGCGCTGCGCGAGATGGAGAACATGCTGCGCGAGTACCGCATATCCCTGCCGGATTTCTGCTGCTTTACGCCCGAACAGTGGCAGGAAAAGGGCCATGAATATGACGAGATAAGAGACAATATGCTCGGCTGGGACATCACGGACTACGGGCTGGGCAGATTCGGCGAGGTGGGCTTTTCTCTGATAACGCTGCGCAACGGCAACCTTGCAAAGCGCGAGCGCTATGGCAAGACCTATGCTGAAAAGCTGCTCTATTTAAGCGAAGGCCAGTACGCGCCGATGCATTTCCACTGGTCTAAGATGGAGGACATCATTAACCGCGCGGGCGGAAACGTGCTGATTCGTGTCTATTGTTCAAAAACCGATGAATCTATAGACCGAGAGAAACCTGTGACAGTTCATGTCGATGGATGCGAAAGCGTTGTGCCTGCTGGGACGCAGATCAGGCTGAAGCCGGGGCAGAGCATCACGATCATGCCGCTGATGTACCACGATTTTGCGGTGGAGCGGGGCGGAGGGCCTGTTCTGCTCGGCGAGGTCAGCCAGTGCAACGACGACAACACCGACAACCGTTTCGAGCCGCCGATGGGGCGTTTTCCCGAAATAGAGGAGGACGAGCTGCCCTACCGCCTGCTGTGCAATGAGTATCCTCAGGCAAAAGAATAGCGAAAAATTGAGTTTACCCGGAGAGATTTCTGTGATACAATACTTTTGGTAAGATCTCGGGAGGGCCTCTCGAATCTTGATACAACAACGGCTGAAAAGGAAAGGAGAATTATCATGTACAGATTCTTTGTTGACAATTCCACGATCCGTCCGACCTTTGTGTTCAATGAAATGGAGAAGACGCCTGAGGAGGGGGATATCTTCAAGGTGGATCACGACGTTTTTGAAATATATGACGTCCACCACCACCTTGAAAACCATGTTCTCTACCTCGACGCGCACCTGAGGCCCGTGGAGGAATGACCTCCCCCGATTTCTGAAAAACGACCGCCCACGAAAGTGAGCGGTCGTTTTATGTCGTTTTTTATAGAATGGTTTACGGTTCAATTTTGAATTTCAGCAGAAGATACGGTTCGATCTCCAAAACGCTTGCGATGTTGAACAACAGCTCCAATGACAAGCCTCGGTTCATACCGCGAGCCTCCACCGAGGCAAGATGCTGTCGACTGATACCAAGCTCCTCGGCAAGCTTTTCCTGAGATAGTCCCTTTTTCTTACGGTAGTATCCGATGGCATAAGCAAGGTTTTCCATTCGTAATGAATTGTCAAAAGTCTTCTCCAAAATCAACACCGCCTTTTGTGAATTAGTTTATCCAAAAGACGATTTATTCAAAATAATTCACAAAACGACATTGACGTATAATACACGACAATGTATAATAATAACAGTCAATCGGCGCTGAATTTGCGGATATTACTGCCAAATACTGTATAAATGGGCGTTCCGGCGTTTCCGCGCCGATGCGGCAAAATAGTTTGAAAGGTGGTTGTTTACATGAAAAAGACATTGGGCCTGCGAGTGACGGCGGCGCTGCTATGTGCTCTGCTGCTGTGCCCCTTCGTTGACACGGGCGCGCAGGCGGCGAGCGCGGATGTGTGGGACGGCACGGTGGCGACTAACTTTGCCGGTGGCGCGGGCACCGAGACAAAACCGTATTTGATTAAGACTTGCGCGCAACTGGCGTATCTGGCACAGTCAAACAACGGTGGAGAAAACTATATCGGTAAATGCTTTTCTTTGGAGGCTGACCTTAATCTCAATGGAATCCCATGGACGCCGATAGGGATAGACCAATCAACACGCTTTAATGGTACTCTATTTGGAAACGGACACAGCATCAAAAACTTGTATATCAATTCAAGAAGTGATAATTATATTGGCCTGTTTGGCTTTTTTGACGGGGCGGTTAAGGAACTACGGTTACTTGATGTGGACATTACTGGTAGCAAGAACGTCGGAGGCGTGTGTGGTTATTTTTACAATAGAAACAATGGTACTGGAATCAGTAATTGCTATGTTACCGGTACTGTGAAAGGAGAGGAATCAATAGGAGGTATAGTTGGGAACTATTATCCGCGCGGCAACAATGTTGTTCGCTGCATCAATTACGCATCCGTCTTCTCGAATGGGAATAACGCGGGTGGAATAGTCGGCTTATGTGAATACTATTCAGGGTATAGCGGTGTCTCGAAAACAATTGATCTTTGTATTAACCATGGAACTATCGATGCCTATGGTGTAGGAGTTGGCGGAATTGTTGGTGCTATATCAAGTATGATGGCGATTGATAATTCAATTAATTTTGGTAAGATTGGTGGAAACTCAGAGAAAAATGGCGGAATTGCCGGTATGCTTTCGGGGGGGTATTTTTATGCCCGAAACTGCGCCAATATTGGAAACGTGACTTCTACAGGCAATGCTGGTGGAATAGTAGGATATAGAGCAAACAATAGCTCTTATAGAACAACTTTGTTTAATTGCTACAGCGCGGGCATTGTCAGTACAACTGATACGCACGCGAGTGTAGGTTCGCTCGTTGGTGAAGGAGACAGGTCATTTACCAACTGCTATGTGCTGACCTCCGTCGCGAACGCGCTGGACGAGAGTGAGAGTGATAATGTCACCTTCGTCGCCAACATGAAGACGCAGGCGTTCGCCTCGCAGCTGAACCGCAACATCAACACCGACGAATACGCGACCTGGCTGTGGAACGCCGACTATTATCAGGGCTATCCCTATCACGAGCCGCGCACGGTGCAGAGCATCTATGTTTCCAGGAAACCCACGAAGACGGCGTATCGCGCGGGCGAGCGGTTTGACCCGAAGGGTATGGTCATCTCCGCGCTCTGCAACGACGGCAGCAGCTTCGCGATCAGCTCCTCCGAGCTGACCTATCGCCCCAACACCGCTCTCACGGAGGGCACGAAATATGTCACGGCGTTCTATGACAGCTTTTCGGTTCAGGTGTCCATCAGCGTCGGAGCGAATACGAATGAGTACGAGATCACCTCGCTCACGATGGAAAACGCCTCCGGCACTGCGCTGAGCAAGATGCCGAAGAGCGTGTTCTATGTGACAGCCGCCGTGAAGCGGCTCAAGGATGGCAGCGACATGCGCGTCGTGATCGCCTCCTATGACGCAGAAGGACGCTTCACCGGACTGGCGTTTGTGCGCGTGGATATGCCGGTCGGCGCGACGACCTACGTTTCCATCCCGGTCGACAACAGCGACGGCGAGATCGCCGAGATCAAAGCCTTTGTGCTCAGCAGCTCCGGCAGCCTGAATCCGCTCAGCGACCCACTGAGCCTGAAATAAACACATGCCGCGCAGGCGGCAGACTGTGGCTGAAGGAGGCGATACCATGCGAAAAAGACCGCTGCTTCTGACCGCGCTTATCCTTTGCCTGCTGCTCGCCGTGTCCGGCTGCGGCGGCGGGAGTGAAAGCGCGGGCACGAGCAACAGCGCGAGTAAAAGCACGACCGAGAGCAAAACCGAAAACAAGGACGAAAGCAATACCGAGAGCAAGAAGGACGAGGAGCCGGGGCTTTTGCAGGCGCTTGGCGACCTTGCGGCCGAGAAGGCGAACGAGGCGATAGAAAACGCAAAGAGCGAGGCGGAACGGAAAACCGAGGAAGCCAAATCCACCGCAGGCAGCCTTGTTGACAGCGTAGTGTCCGGAGAGATCGGCATTGCAGGGCTCGGAGGGAATCCGAGATCATTCCTGTACGGTTTGAATCCGTATACGATTGGAGAATCCTCCGAGGACGACGTCCGAAACAAGCTTGACGCGGTGATCGACCAGGATGGTGTCTTTTTGGTTTCAGACGATGAAATGACCTCCTTTATCTTTAAGGACGGTAAGCTCGTCGGCGTTTACAGCGAATCGAAAAAGCTCACCGCTTACAAGGACGTAAAGGTCGGTATGGGTAAAAAAGAAGTCCTTAAAAAGCTCGGAGACCCCAGCCTCGACATGGAAAGCGGCGATATGGAGGCCGACTGGTGCTACGACGAGAACGGAAAGCTGCTCAACGGCCTTGATATTCTGAACGCAAAGTATATGCTGCATTTAACCTTTAGCGGCAAGCTTTTCGGAGATGACGAGGTCTCGGGTATCACCATAGGAATTATTGATCCGGATATGTGAACTCGCAAAAAACGACCGCCCACGAAAGTGGACGGCCGTTTTATCATGAAAAGCTGAATAATCTTACAGCAGGGGATTGTCCTCTTCCTTGTTCCCCAGCTCCACGGATATCATGTTCTTTCCGGCGTGTTTGGACTGATACAGCAGCTTGTCGACGTCGAGCATGGCGCGCTTGAGCTGGTCGTATTTCTCACAGGAAATAAGACCGCCGCTTACCGTGACGGAAAGCCCCGGAACGTCCTTCCAGGATAGCTCGGCGACATTCTGACGTATCTTGTCGACGCGGCGGAACGCCTCGTCGGCGTCCTTGGCGTAGAAGAGACACATAAACTCCTCACCGCCGTAGCGCGCGGCAAACTCTGCGGACTTGGGCTTCATGGCCTCGTTGAGCTTCTGGGCGACATTGGTGAGCACTGTGTCGCCGAACTGATGACCGTAGGTGTCGTTCAGCTGCTTGAAGTTATCCACGTCAAACATCGCGATATAGCAGCCTTCACGCTTGAGATGATCGTCCCTCATGTTGCGCTCCTGCGGAGCCTTGTAGACGAGATCCAGCCGGCGAGTCAACTCGCGGCGGTTGTACAGCCCGGAAAGGGCGTCGCGCGTGGACATCCCGCGAAGCCTTTCCATAAGCTCCACGCTGCGCGTGCGCTCGGACTCATACGCGCGAAGGATCAGGATGGTAAGCACGGCGAGCGTGGAACCGGTGAGAAACAGCGCAAGCAGACTGTTTCCGTACTTTTGCGCATCGGTAAGGTGCTGAACCAAGTGAGGCTCCCTGAAGGAATAGAAAAGAGTGAAGAGCATAACCGAAAGCGAAAGCACGAGCACCACGATGCGCTGATAACCGCGAAGAATGACCGCGGCGTTAAAAAGCCCAATCAGATAAAACAGGGCAAGCCCGCCGCTCAGCCCCCCGGAGGTAAAGAAGGCGATGGGGAGCAGCACGAAATTGAGCACGGTGACAACAAGAAGCCTCTGGAAAGAGCCTGCCTTTCGTCTTCCGAGACAGATGCCGAGATGCAACGCAAACCACGAAACACATGCGGCGGAGGCGGCAAGCGAGTAGAAGCCCAGATTCTGAACGACCACCATCAAAAAGGCGCATACACTCGTGAGAACGCCTGTGGAGAGGACCGCAATGCAGATCTGCTCGTCCACTGTGTCAAATGTATATTTGGTTTTTGTGAAGCGCAGCTTGAAATCCATAGCCAGCTCCGTTTCCGCGCCGGGGATCAGTTTCCGGGCCCGACGCTTATCTTGTAGTGGCGGTTGAGAAGCCTTTCGGTGAATTCCTCATAGCTCAGAGGCTTGTCAAAATAATAGCCCTGAACGACCTCGCAGCCGATCTTGCGTGCAAAATCGATCTGCTCGGCGTTTTCAATGCCTTCAGAGACCGCGGTTTTCTTGAGCTCGTTTATCATGTAGGCTATGTTTTGGAGCAATGCGCGGTCCTTTTCGCTCTGTGAATCGAGGTTGACGAAAAAGCTCTTGTCCAGCTTTACGGTATCGAGGTCAAGACTTTTGAGCATGTTCAGCGAGGAATAACCGGTCCCGAAGTCGTCCAGCGAGACCTTGACCCCGTTTTTGTGCATCTCTGAAATAAACGCTTCAAGAGCTGCCATATTTTCAAAGAAGGAGGATTCGGTGATCTCGATCTCAAGATAGCTGCCGTCTACGCAGTATTTGCGCATTACGTCAAGAGTATCCTTGATCAGCGATTCCTTGTAAAAATCCCTGCCGGAGTAGTTGACCGATATGCGAACAGGCTCGATGCCTGCGTCAAGCCATTTGCGAAGGTCACGGCACACAGCCTCTAACATATAGAGGTCGAGAGAGGTTATCAGTCCGCTGGCCTCGGCGGCGGAAATGAATTCATTAGGCGGAATGAGCTTTCCGTCACGCATCCAGCGCACAAGCGCTTCACCGCCGGTCAGATCGCCAGTGCCGGAGCTGACCTTCGGCTGATAGAAAGCTGCAAGTTCCTGGACGCGCATTGCCTCGGGCAGGGTCTGCGCGATCTGCTTGACGCGAAGACTCTGCTCCTTCGCGGACGCGTCAAACCAGGCAACGGAGATATGTGAGCGCTTGGCCTGACCGTTGGCAAAGGACGCATTGTTCAAAACCTCGGATATGGAGTCGCCCTCACAGACGGGATAAACGCCTATCCACGAATCGATTGTCAGGCGGGTGCGCTTGGCGTTGCTGCTGAGAATGAGGTTCAGCGAGGCGGCGAAGGCGAGAAAACGCTCCAGCCGTTCCTTGCGCACAAGAGCAAAGAAGTTGTCGCCTCCAAGCC
>JAFZQQ010000321.1 GCA_017620315.1 Oscillospiraceae bacterium
CTCTGATCCCCGTCATTTGCGATAAACCTATCAATATATTTTTGTCATGTTAGCAGCGATAAAGAAGCTGACAACACTACTTGTCCATGCTATACTGTTTGTACGGAATAGCGGGGCAGGGCTGTCGGAAAGGAGCAATCATGTTGAGACAGCAAACCAGTGGGGCCCCCATTACCGCCCTGTACTGCCGCCTGAGCCGCGACGATGAGCTGCAAGGTGAGAGCAATTCCATATCCAATCAGCGCAGGATGTTGGAAAGCTATTGTCGGGATCATGGCCTGAAAAACTGCCAGTATTTCGTTGATGACGGCTGGAGCGGGGCCAACTTCGACAGGCCCGGCTTTCAAAGAATGCTGGAGGGCGTAGAGAACGGCGAGATCAAAACCGTCGTGACCAAGGACCTGTCTCGTTTGGGCAGAAACTATTTGCAAGTGGGCCTTTACACGGAGATGATTTTTCCCAAGAAAGGCGTCCGCTACATCGCCATCAACGACGGCGTGGACAGCATACAGGGCGACAGCGAACTCAGCGCGCTAAAGAATCTTTTTAACGAATGGATGGTGAGGGATACGAGCAAGAAGATAAAAGCCGTATTCAAAGCCAAGGGTATGAGTGGTAAACCTCTGACCTCTCTCCCGCCCTACGGTTACATCAAGGGCGAGGACGGGATGTTTGCCATCGACGAGGAAACCGCACCTGTGGTCAAGCTGATCTATGATCTCTGCCTCGCCGGAAACGGGCCGGGAAAGATCGCGCGAATACTGACCGAGAAGAACATCCCGACGCCGGGGACGATTGAATACCAGCGCACGGGCAACACGCGGCGCTACTACCCGGACTACCCCTGCCGATGGTCTACGAACACGGTCAGCAACATTTTGGAGCGTCAGGAGTACATCGGCAACACGGTCAACTTCAAGACGGAAAAGGTGTCGTACAAGGTCAAGACCAGCGTCCAAAACCCGGAGGAAAAGCAGATGGTCTTTGAGAATACCCATCCGGCGATCATCGACAAAACGGCGTGGGAGCGCGTCCAGGAGTTGCGAAAGCAGCGCAAGCGCCCCAACCGCTACGACGAGGTCGGTATGTTCTCTGGGCTGGTGTTCTGCGCGGACTGCGGCAGCGTCATGTACCAGCAGAGATACGATACGCCGACGCGCAAGCAGGACTGCTATATCTGCGGCAGCTATAAAAAACGCACTGCCGATTGCACATCGCATTTCATCCGCACCGACCTTCTGACCGAGGGCGTGACCGCCAACCTCCGCGCGATCACCGGCTACGCCGCGAAGCATGAGGCGCAGTTTGCAAAGCTGCTGCTGGCGCAGACGGAGGACGGCGGCAAGAAGAAAAACGCCGCCCGCCGCCGTGAGCTGGACGCCGCCGAGAAGCGCATCGCGGAACTCAAGGGCATCTTCAAGCGGCTCTACGAGGACAGCGTGAGCGGACGCATCACCGACGAACGCTTCACCGAATTATCCGCCGATTATGAGCAGGAGCAGGCATCGCTGAAGGAGCGCGTCGCACAGCTCCAAGCCGAGCTGGGCAAGGCGCAGGAGGCAAGCGCCAACGTCGAGAAGTTCATGGGCGTCGTTCGGAAGTACACCAGCTTCGAGGAACTGACGCCGACCATGCTCCGCGAGCTGGTTGAGAAGATCGTCGTGCATGAAGCGGTGGCGCTGGACGGCAAGCGTCGCGGCAAGCAGAGGACGCAGGAGATCGAGATTTATTACACTTTCGTCGGCAAGGTGGACTTGCCCGAAAAGTGAGCCGACCAAATCCGGCGCGGCGCTGACGCCGGATTTGATCGGACGATGATGGTACTATTTTTTTGAGCGGATTTACTTCTTTATCAGACACGAGCTAAACCCCAACATATATATTAAAAAACACCTGACTCGAAATCAGGTGTTTTTGCTTGCGTTCATGGTTCAACCACGGAGGCAAGGTCAGGGCGGTCGATATGGTTAAACGAGCTAATCCGCCGCGCCGGATCGTTGCTGACTAAGCGTAGGTTGCATAGTCAAAGAACACGTCGGTAGCTTGGCGTCGGTGCAATCTCGACATAGAGTGCCTGTGGTAAAAAAGCCATCACTCGCTTTTTGCCTAACCAGCTTTCTGCGTCAGCTCCAGATACGCAAAGTAGAGATAATCCCTCGGTGAATAGAAAAAAGCGCTCTTATAATCGGACATGAGATCCGAAATCGGTGAGCAGAACACACGATAAAGTGCTTCCGGGTACTTTTGCGGGTCTTTTTCAATATCAACGACCAGATCTGAATAGGATCTCCCGATGCTGAGGAAACTCGGCTCGTGAATCCCTTCCGGCTTTGATGCAAGAGCGTCAAATTCGCCGCTTTGAATGGAATAATGCTCGCATAGCTCGTCACACACCTGCTCAAAAGTGAGGCAATGGTTTACTTCGGCATATTCATAAGCCCATTTTATCCCGTCCAAGCCTATCGCCTTTGCTATATCCGAAACTCGATTATGCGTGGCGCGCGCCGTAAACTCAACAAGAGACGCCGTGTAGTAGATGTCGTTTTCATAGTTGCGCTCGAACTGCGTTTCGTTCATAGCTTTTCACCTCCCAAAAAGTGCAAAGTCGCAAGTGCTCTCATGGTATGAAAAGTTGTTTGTTGAGTAACCTTTTTGAACTTTGCGTACGCCATGAACACCTCGCGAGGCATACGTCCATCCAAATAGTCACGCACATGATCCCAAATCTCGTCGTTCGCCATCGGTCCTTTCACAATATCATATGGATGCGTTCCACCCGCTCGACACGCGGCAATGAAATCGAGCCACTCATCGTTGATCCCATCAAAAGCCTTGATGTTCAGGTCTCTGTTTTCCTGATACTCATAGGAACTGACAGACGGTTCACCGCCAAACGCCGCGCGCCGATACGCCCACTGCTCAGCCTGAAGGCGGATCTCTGTCGTATAGAAACCCCATCCGAAGTCCTTGGTATGCTTCGTCATGCGGATTTCCGGCTCTCTCACTATCATATTGCTTCCATGATACAAAACCATAGCGCCATCCTCGCATTCACTCTTTTACTATATATTATATTCAGTTTAAGGCATAAAGCAAGAAAAAGGTGTGCAAGTCTTTGAACTGCACACCTTTTCTTTCTTTTGCTACGTTGCTTTTGGGATATAAACGACGCGGTAGGATTGCGGGATCGACTTCTTTTGGAAGTACTTGTTGCTCGATTCGATCAGCCACCACGCCGTTTTGAACTGATATGCGGGCGCTTCCTTGATAAGCCGCACCGTCTCGCCGCCGCGCTCGAACTCGATAACGGAACCGATCGGCAGTTTGGCGAGGCTTGGCTTACTTTTGCGCTCCTCTGCCCTATCCCTGCACCTCTGCCGCCACGCAAGCGCATAACTGTCGTCCGTAGGGCTCAGCAGGTCAAGGATACCGATCGGGCAGTCGCTTTCGCACGGTCCCATCGTCTCGCTGATTCCTTTCATGCCAATCTCTCTGCGATCCGTATGAGTCAGGCACACGACGCCGATGACGCGCTTTTCACCTGTTTTCTTCTCCAAAAGCTCCATCGCGGCGTAATAGACGCTGCCTACCATCGTAGAGCGCAGGACGCGGGCGCTTCTACCCTCATCGTCCCAAGTGTGCAAATCATCACATTCCGCCTTTCGGTCAATGCTGCCATCTTTGCGAAAGTGATGTGCCGTTCCATAGGTCCAACCCATTTGCTGCTCCTTTCCTCCGGCTGTGCCGGACTTGCTTATTCCTCGGGGCGACGGCTGCGCTTGGCAATCGTCGCCCCGCTGGTTCATTTTACTGGTTCTTTGACACGCTGTAGCCGCGACGGGTAAGCTCTTCCGTCAGATACTCCGTGGACGCCTTGTGTACGGCCCACCTGTCATCCCAGAAGCTCTCCACTGTTCCGTCATCATGGACCTCATAGGCGCCCTCATAGTCGCCAAAGCACTTGATGGTACCGCTTAGTCCGTAGCCGAGCCGGTGGAGCGAAGCAATCGCCTGCTTCAGCCGATCTTCTATGTCGCAGCCAAGCTCGTCAAATACAATGCACTCCGGTCGATAGCTGATTTTCTCGCTTGTCAGGCCGTTTGAGATGAATGTGCCGATCACGTTATTGTCAATAGCCTTTCCGTTTGCCGGCGTCAGTTTGCCTTTGTTATACATATACACAGGAGAACTCACTCCCCCTTCTGTTCCAAACCGGAGAACCACTCGCCCGCCTTGTCGACGAGGAAATTGTCCGTAGCCTCATAGTCAAGCAACACATCGCTGCTCTTGTAAAGCTTTTCAATAAGGAAATCGACAAGCCCAGCCGTGTCTTCTATGCCGCCATACTTTTCCTCAAGGCGCTCAAACAGCACTTCATTGACGCGTAACTCCGTCTCCACCTCAACAAAGCTGCGCAGAGGCGCGTCCAATGCTGCCCGAGCGTGCCGGAGCGCGGAAAGCTCTTCATCCGAGAAAGAATCGCCATACTCGATCATGCGCTCGATCACTTTCTGCGTGCTCGCGTTCCATTCGGCGTATGTAAAGCCATTTTCTTTGGCAGATATTGGCGTTTCCGGCGCGTTCTTCCTGTTTTGAGCCGAAATCATTTGCTCCAACAGCTCATTGTGCTTTAACGCCGCCTGCGTACTCTTCTCGATAGCCTTGATTAAATGCGGCAAGGTTCCTTCAAAGAACCGCTTGCCCTGTACCGTTTCATGAAATTGCATATTTCCTCCTTTTTTGTGCGGAAAGGAGCGCAATACAGCGCCCCTTTCCCAATTTTTCTTGACATTTGCCTGCTTTCGCGTGTCTACGCGATCTTCTGCTCGCCCCAGTGGATCTGGAACTTGCCCTCGTCGTCCACCTCGCGCGTCATGAGCATGGACAGCAGATTGTAGTCCACTCCGAACTTCTCGTAAATCTCGTCGAGGTCGGTGTCCTGCCCCTTCATAAACAGATTGATCCGCTCCTTCATCATCACCATCTGCATGAGGTTCGATTCCAGGCTCCCCAAATACGTCAAAAAGTAGATATCCTTGTATTCTGTGGAGTTATAGCGCACAAAGCGCATATAAAACTGGCTCATGGAGGCGTTATTATAATGGAGCTCGGGGATGATGACCTTATTCACATACTCGAAGTTCACCGAGGACGGCAGGGACTGCTGCGTGCAGACGAGGATACCGTTCCCGCTCTCCCGGAAGGTCTTGCGGAGCTTTCGCCGCTGCGTGAAGGTCGTTGTCTGCCCTGTCACGACGAACAAAGGACGGTCCGGGAGATACTCGCGGATCGCGTCGGCATAGACGTCCAGCACGGATTTGTGCCGCACGCCGATCACGACGTACTCGTTTTCCCACTGTGACGCCATATCCACCGCGGCCATGACCTTGACCGGCGTATCGCCCGTGTACTCTCGGAGCGTGCTCGGCGCGGAACTGACGCGCAGCATCAGCGTGATCTGCTGCATAAGGCGCAGCATCGCGTCCTTGCGGGAATCGCCCGTCGAGCCGAAGTAGTTGCGCTGAATTTGTTGAAACTCCTTCATCACAAGGTCGTAGGCGTCCCGTTCCTCCGGCGAGAACTCCAGCGGCACCTGATGGATGCGCCGGATCTCCTTGCCCGTGATCTCCTCAAATGTCCTAGTAATGACGGTCTTGCCGAGAATCTCGCTCAGCTCGTCGGCGTTGAAGATGTCCTGCGTGCGGTCTCCGATGCCGAACACCGTCGTCCGCTCCGGCAGATGGCTCGCCGTAAACAGCGCATAGCCGCGCTTGTAGGCTGGGATTGGCTGCCCGTAGTAGTCGTTGCTGTCGGAGTAGAGCGTCTGCGTTCCATCGTCCGGGTCCTTTTCGTACCCAAACACCTCCTGACACCAAGAGATCATGTTGATGGAGTTGTTGTAGAGCAGCTCCAGCTGCGGGGCAAACTCGCTGATGTTGTTGCGGGTACTG
This sequence comes from Oscillospiraceae bacterium, assembly GCA_017620315.1. GTDB lineage: Bacteria > Bacillota > Clostridia > Oscillospirales > Oscillospiraceae > Hominicoprocola. The sequence continues at coordinate 5,952 of JAFZQQ010000321.1, forward strand.
GTTCCGGTCGTCAGGAGCTTGCTCTTGCAGCGACGGAAGCAGTTCAAAGAAGCCTTCGCACGGACGGTACTGGGGTTTGAGATCTCGTCGCTCTCGTCCAACACCAGCATGATCTTCTGGTTGTGCCGAATGACCCATTCCTTGACCTGACGCTGGAGCTGACCCAGCTTGTTGAGCGTAAGGATGACGAAATCGCCCCGGCGCACCTTTTCAAGGTCGGCGATCCGCTGCACGAACACATACGGAAGCCCGTAATTCTTCAGCACCACGTCCCAGTTGTTCCGAATGGAGATGGCGCTGGAAACGACCCAAGTGGAATGGATGCCTTGATAGAGCATCCGATAGGTGCCTGTCGCGATGGCGGCGAGCGTTTTGCCGCTGCCCTGCTCCCATTGGAGCATCCCGTACCGCTTTTGCAGGATCAGGTTGACGTCGTGGCGCTGCTTTTCGTTGAGCTGGATGTTTTCTTCGTTCTCATCGTCCC
>JAFZQQ010000322.1 GCA_017620315.1 Oscillospiraceae bacterium
CGGCGCCGTTGTCGAGCAGCAGCGTCAGATCGACGCCTTCCGCCTTGTCGCCGAGGATCTGCCTCACCCAATCGTATTCGGGAAAGATGGTCGTGACCACGCTGAGCTTTTTGCCGGCGGCAGCGCCGCCGTTCGCGGCGGAGGCCGCGCCGCAGCCGGTCAGCATGCCCAGCAGAAATATGAGACAAAGAAAAAGGGAAATATTTTTTTTCATAACAAAACTCTCCAATCATAAGACGTAGTGACGCAAAAAGGCAAGGAGGACGGCATACGCCGACAAAGCCTGCCTATAGGCAGACCATCCCCCTTGCAAAAACGATTTGATTTAATTGGAGAGCTTGACCTTCAGCGAAACGGGCGTCCGCTGCGCATACGAAGACGCCCCCCTGTCCACGCACACGCGCAGGACAGATGCAAATATAACAGCCGCAAACACGACGATCGCCGCGGCCGCAAGGCTTCTGAGGTTCTGCGCGCAGGCATAGAGCCGCTCACAGATCGCACAGTCCTCGCCCGCACAGTCGTGGTCGGCGTGCTCGATCATAAAAACGGAGGCGGACAGCGCGACAAGCACAACAAGCGCCGCGAGCACAGCGGCAGCAATACGGCGTTTCTTTGTCATGGCGCATCCCCTCCTTTTTGAAATTGATAATCATTTGCAAATTAGGATAACACTACGCCGCCCGTTTGTCAATAGTGGTTCGGTAAAAAAACCCTGACGCGCCGTTCATTCGGCCGCGTCAGGGCGTTTTCCGTTCAGTTCCCGTGGCAGTGGTGATCCGCGCAGCTTCCGTGGCCGCAGTCGCCGCCGTGGTGCTCGTGGTCGTGGTGGTCGCAGCGCGCGTCGGGATCGTAGTCGAGCCTGCCCTCGGCGAGCGCTTTTGCCGCCTCGTCCGCGCTGCCCTGCACGCCGCCGTAGAGCCTGATGCCCGCGTCGGCGAGCGCCATCTGCGCGCCCATGCCGATGCCGCCGCAGATCAGCGCGTCCACCTGCGCCGCCTGAAGGAAGCCCGCCAGCGCCCCATGTCCGCTGCCGTTGGTGTCGATGACCTGTTCGCTCGTGATCTTCCCGTCCGCCACATCGTAGAGCTTGAACTGCTCCGTGTGTCCGAAGTGCTGGAAGATCTCCCCGTTTTCATAAGTGACCGCGATTCTCATTGTTGTGTTTCCTTTCTCCATGACAGCTTGTTTGATTTCGACCGGCTCAAATGCGCAGCAGCCTCCCGTGATCAGAAGCCGCTTTCCGTGTACGAGCGCGTCCGCGACCTTCCTCCGCGCGCTTTCATAGATCGCCGTTACCGTGGTGCGGGCGATGTTCATGCGCTCGGCGCAGGCCTCCTGCGTGAGCCCTTCGTCGTCCAGAAGCCGCAGGGCCTCAAACTCGTCCACCGTCATCCGCACGCTTTCTGCGGTTTCCGCATCGTCGGGTGAAAAGCTGCGGTAGACCGGCAGCCGTTCGATCCTCCGGCATCTGGTTGGTCTTGGCATAGGTCTCCCCTTTCTGACATATGTCGATTATAAGTATATCCCGTTAAATGACATATGTCAACAACCAATTTATGCAAAAGAAAACACTTACCACGCGGCGGCAGTACCGTCGCAGCGCGGTTCCGTCCCTCCGACAAGCATTCCGTTGTCCGTGCGCCAGATGATCTGTCCCCGTCCCATTGCGGAGCGGCTGTTCAGTATCTCGATCTCATGACCGCGGCGCGCAAGCTCCGCAGCGATGTGCGCCGGAACCTCGCGCTCAAGCTGTACATGCCGTCCGAGCGTCCACTGCATCCGCGGCGCGTCGAGGCACTCCTGCGGGTTCATTTGATAATCCACGGTGTTGACGATCACCTGCACGTGCCCCTGCGGTTGCATGAAGCCGCCCATAACGCCGAACGGTCCGACAGCCGCGCCGCCCTTCATCAGAAAACCCGGAATGATGGTGTGGTAGGACTTCTTCCCGCCCGCAATGCAGTTGTCGCTATTGGGATCGAGCGAGAAGTTCGCACCGCGGTTTTGAAGCGAAATGCCTGTGCCGGGAATCACAATGCCTGAGCCGAAGCCCATATAGTTGCTCTGGATAAACGACACCATGTTGCCGAACGGGTCAGCGGTGCAGAGATAGACCGTTCCGCCGCTTGACGGGTCGCCGGCTGTCGGCAGGATCGCCCGTTCCCCGATCAGTGCGCGGCGGCGCGCAGCATAGTCCTCGCTCAGCAGATCCGCGAGCTTTGTTTTCATATAGCGCGGGTCGGCAACAAAAGCTTTCGCGTCCTCAAAAGCCAGCTTGATCGCCTCAAGCTGCGCATGGTATGCGTCTGCGCTCTCACGGCAGCCGGGCAGCTTGAGCCCCTTTAGTATGTTCAGCGCCATCAATGCGGTAATACCGTGTCCGTTCGGCGGTATTTCGCAGACCGTATAGCCCTTGTAATCCGCGGCTATGGGCTCGACCCATTCCGGACGGTAAGAGCGCAGATCGTCCCCGCAAAAGAAGCCGCCGGTCTCGCGGCTGAACGCGACAAGCTTTTCCATCAGCGCGCCGCGGTACAGGCTTTCGCACTCCGTCGCCGCCAGCTCCTCAAGCGTGTCGGCAAACGCTTCCCAACGAAAGACGTCGCCGGCGCGATAGGGCAAGCCGTCCGGCGTTGTGAACGCTTTGAACCACTCGAGATAAGGCGCCCTGTCCTTTTCAGACGCCTGCTCAAAGCGCCGCACGCTCACGCCCCAGAGGCTTCCGACCTCGACGGGTACGGGGCAGCCCTCGCGCGCGTACGCGATCGCTGGCTCAAACAGCTCGGCAAGAGTTTTTGTGCCGAAGCGCCGGTTCAGCTCCGCCCAGCCTGCCGGCGCGCCGGGGACCATCGTCGGAAGCCAGCCGTCGCGCGGCACAGCGTTCAGTCCTCTCTTGGCAAACACCTCGGGCGAGAGCGCCATCGGCGCGACTCCGCTTGCGTTGAGGCCGTAGAGCTTCCTGTCGCGCTCGATCCAGACGAGCGCGAAGCAATCGCTGCCGACGCCGTTGCTCGTCGGCTCCAGCAGCGGCATGGCCGCTGCCATAGCGACCGCTGCGTCCACCGCGTTGCCGCCGCGGCGCATCACGCCAAGTCCAAGCTCCGCGCCGAGCGGCACGGAGGTGCATGCCATCGCACGGCGCGCGTAAACGACATTCCTGTGCGAAGGATAGGCATATCGCAGTGGGTCAAAATCCGGCATAAACATTCCTCCCGATCAATAGATATCATCCCTTTGGATTATAAGCGTAAACGCGGCGGAACGCAACAGGCGCGCAAACAAGGATCTCCGGCTGAAAAAGAAGAAGGATGCTTTGACAAATAAAAGCAGTTTAATTATAATTCGGTTATCAAAAATGCGTGCGAAGCGCGGGAGGCGGGACTATATGAAATACTACGTTGTTGATGCATTTACCTCCGTTCCGTTTGGAGGAAACCCGGCGGGCGTCGTACTGCTGAATGAGGGGGCGGGTTTTCCCGAGGAATCCTTTTGCGTCAAAACCGCGCGGGAGCTGCGGTACTCCGAAACCGCCTTTGTCAGGCAGTTGGACGGGCAGACCTTTCAAATCCGCTATTTCACGCCAACGGCGGAGGTCGATCTGTGCGGACATGCGACGGTCGGCTCGTTTACCGCGCTGCGCCGGAGCGGCCGGATCGGCGACGGCGATTACCCGTACGTCTTTTCCGACAGAACCGGAGCGGGCCTGTGCTACGATTCCCTTTCCGGCGCATGGTGCATGGCGGC
>JAFZQQ010000323.1 GCA_017620315.1 Oscillospiraceae bacterium
AAGTATAGCGCGCGTTTTCAAAAAAGGCAAGCGTTTGTCGCAATCTGTAACATAAACGTAATTTGCCGCATCAGCGGAGGCGTGCCTCCAGCTTGCTTTCAAGCTCGGAAACGATGTTCTTCATCGTGGCGTCCGCTTCCTCGCTGGTGAGGCTGCGGTCGTCCGCGCGCAGAACCAGAGAGAACGCGACGCTCTTGCGTCCGGGAAGGATACCGGCGCCGCGGTAGACGTCAAACAGCGTGACCTCGCGCAGCAGCCCGCCGGCGGCGGCGCGTATGCAGCTCTCAAGCGCGCCGACCGTGACCTTTTCCTCGCAGACGACGGCGATGTCCCTCGTCGCGGCCGGGAATCTCGGCAGCGGCTGATACTCCGGCTTGCCCCCGCGCGCGCGGCAAAGCTCCTCAAAGGAGAGCTCCGCTGCGTAGATCTCGGTCTCAACGCCGTAATTGGCGCACACCAGCGGGTGTATCTGCCCGAACACGCCCAGCAGCCTGTCGCCGGCATAGACCTGCGCGCAGCGTCCGGGATGATAGGACGGATTGGTCCGGCAAGCCTCGAAGCGAACGTCGGAGACCCTTGCCGTGCGAAGCACCGCCTCGATCGCCCCCTTGAATCCGAAAAAGTCGATCCCGTCGCCGTACGCGCCGAGGGAGAGCACCTTTGGCTCGTCGGCAAGGCCGTCCTCCCGCGGGAGATAGATCTTGCCCAGCTCGTAAAGGCGCACCGACTTGTTGCGGTAGTTATAGTTGCGCGTAACGATCTCAAGCATACTCGGCAGCACGGTCGTGCGCATGATCGATGTGTCCTCGCCCAGGGGATTGAGGATCTTCATGCTGCGGCGAAGCGGGCTGTCCTCCGGCAGTCTTATCTTATCGTAATAGGTCGGCGAAATGAAGGAATAGGTGATGATCTCGTCATAGCCCTGCGCGCGGCAGGAAACGCCCAGCGCGCGCTCGAACTTCTGCATGTCCGTGAATCCGCCGCGGGTGGTCTCGCCGTGGGTCAGCGTGTTCGGAATGCGGTTATAGCCGTAGAAGCGGGCGACCTCCTCCGCGAGGTCCGCCATCGCCTGCACGTCGCCGCGCCACGAGGGAACGATCACGTCCGCGGCGCCGTCGGGGCAGCTCTTGTCCGCGGTGAGGATGTCCACGCGCTGAAGCAGGCGGTACTGCTCCGCGGCGTCGATATCCGTGCCGAGGAATGTGTTGATCTTGTCCGGCTCCATGCGGATGACGGTGGGAGTCGGCGGAGCGGGGAACACGTCTATGAACCCGTCCATGACCTCTCCCGCGCCGAGCTGCGCGACAAGCTCGCAGGCGCGCTCCACCGCGGGAAGCGTGTTCATGACGTCAAGGCCCTTCTCATAGCGGCTCGACGCGTCGGTGCGCATGCCCAGCGCCGCGGCGGTGCGGCGGACGGAAACCCCGTTGAAGTTGGCGGACTCAAAGAGCACCATTGCCGTATCGCCGACGATCTCGCTGTTCGCGCCGCCCATCACACCCGCGACGCAAACGGGCTTGTGCTCGTCGCAGATGCAAAGCATATTCGTCGTAAGCTTGCGCTCGTTTCCGTCGAGCGTCTGTATGCTCTCACCCTCGCGCGCGGCACGCACGATGATGTGGCCGCCGTCGACGCAGCTGAAGTCAAAGGCATGCATCGGCTGTCCGTATTCGAGCATAACATAGTTGGTGATATCGACGATGTTGTTGATCGGGCGCACGCCGGAGGCGCGAAGCCTCTCGCGCATCCACAGCGGAGACGGAGCGATCTTCACATTCTTTACAAGTCTCGCAGTGTAGCGCGGGCAGAGCTTCGGGTCCTCTATGTCGATCCTCACGTGCTCGCGGATATCTCCGCCGCAGCTTTTGACCTCGGGCATGTGCAGCTCGTAGGGTCTGTTGAAGGTAGCGCTCGCCTCTCGCACCAGCCCCAGCACGCTCAGGCAGTCAGGGCGGTTCGGCGTGATCTCGAACTCGACGACGGAGTCGTCGTAGCCGACAGCCTTTGTGATATCGTCGCCCGGCTTTATCCCGCGTGCCATGATATCGGGATCGCGGTTGAGGATGAAAAGCCCGTCCTCCGGGTTGAGCGGCCAGTCATGCTCGGTCATGCCCAACTCCTGCCACGAGCAGCACATTCCGTCGGATTCGACGCCGCGCAGCTTGCCTGCCTCGATGTGCTTGCCTCCGGCGAGATCCGCTCCCGGCAGCGCAACGGGGATCAGGTCGCCAACCTTCTGGTTCTGCGCGCCGGTGACGATCTGCACAGGGCTGTCCTTCCCCACGTCTATCTGGCAGACCCACATATGGTCGCTGTTCTCATGGCGCACCATCTCAAGTATCTTTCCGACCACGACGTTCCTGATCTCCGCGCCCTCGCGCGTAACGGTCTCCACCTTGGAGCCGGAGAGCGTCATTTCATCATTGAACTGCTTGTCGTCGACGTCGCTGAGGTCGATGAACTCATTCATCCATTTTCTGCTGAGTATCATAAAGTGCACTCTCCTTCCTTATTAAAACTGCTCCAGGAACCGCACGTCGTTCTCAAAGATAAGACGCAGGTCGCTGATCTTGTACTGTCCAAGCGCGAGGCGCTCAAGCCCGAAGCCGAACGCCCAGCCCGAATAAACGCTTGAATCTATGCCGCAGCCCTCAAGCACCTTTGGGTGTATCATGCCCGCGCCGAGGAGCTCTATCCAGCCCTCGCCCTTGCAGGTGGGGCAGCCCGCGCCGTGACACTTGTAGCACTGTATGTCCATCTCGCAGCTCGGCTCCGTAAACGGGAAGTGGTGCGGGCGGAAGCGCGTGACCGTGTCCTCGCCGTAGAGCGAGCGGACCACCGCGTTGAGCGTGCCCTTGAGGTCGGCCATGGTTATGCCCTTGTCTATCGCCATGCCCTCTATCTGGTGGAACATGGGCGAATGCGTCGCGTCGACCTCATCCTTGCGGTAGACGCGCCCCGGCGCGATCATGCGTATCGGCAGCGGACGGGACTCCATGGCATGTATCTGCATGGGGCTCGTCTGCGTCCTGAGCAGGATACTGCTGTCCTCGGTGAAATAAAAGGTGTCGCTCCACTCGCGGGCAGGATGTCCCTCCTCCACGTTGAGCTTGGTGAAGTTGTACTCGGCAAGCTCTATCTCACGGTCCTCGATGACCTCGAAGCCCATGCCGATAAAGATGTCCTTGATCTCGTCAAGCACCTGATACATCGGATGCTGCACGCCAAGCCTTCTGCTCTCGCCGGGAATGGTGACGTCAACGGTCTCGGCAAGCAGTCGGGCGGCAAGCGCCTTGCCGGCAAGCTCCTCGGCGCGCGCCTCAATGGACGCCTCGAGCTTTGCGCGGATCTCGTTCGCAAGCTGACCTATAACGGGACGCTCCTCGGCGGAGAGCTTGCCCATCTGCTTGAGGACGGCGGTAAGCTCGCCCTTTTTGCCGAGGTATTGGACGCGCAGCGCCTCAAGGTCCTCGGCGTTTGCCGCGTTTTCCATCGCCGCGACCGCCGCCGCGCGTATGGCTTCCAGCTGTTGTTTCATATCATTTTCTCCTTCAATGAAGTTGATTGAAAAAGTCGTCGTATTTCGCGGTTGCCGCTGCAGCGGCGAGCGAAATGGCAATTTCTCTTTTCTTGCGGAAGCGTAGCTTTCGCAAGAAAAAAATCTTCCATCCCAATAAGGGACGGAAGACATATCCGCGGTACCACCCTTGTTCGCACGCCGCGCGTGCGCACTCTTTAGCCCGTATCGTGGGCAGATGTCCGCGCATTTCCTCGCGGCCGCTCCGGAGCGAACCAAGCGGCGTTTTCGCGGGCGGCTTGCAGCCGGTGGCCGACCCTCTCTGCGGCGAAACGTGGACGCTATTTTCTCCTTCATCGCGTTTTTCTAAGTCGTACTTATACCATAGACCGCGCGAACTTGCAAGAAGAAACTTTGCTTCCGATGAAAAAAAGGCACAAAGCCTTGAATTTACATGCAGCCAATATATAATAAAGTACGCTTGTTGCGCAAA
>JAFZQQ010000324.1 GCA_017620315.1 Oscillospiraceae bacterium
GAAGAAGAAAGCTGCCGCCGTCCCGCGCGGGAGGTTCCGCGTGGAGGCGTGGGACTACTACGTCGACCACACCTTCCTGCAAACGCAGTACTACATCTTCGTCGGGTAAGCTATGAGAGACTACATGATCGCGCTCCAGCGACGCTTCCAAATTCCCTCGGAGCGGTCGGAGGAGCTGCGGCAAGAAGCACGAGCCGCCTATGACACGCTCCACGATACGCTCAGCCGCGAGCAGCAAAAGCTCCTGCTGCGGCTCATCGACGCGGAGAACAGCTACCGTGACGAGGAAAAGATCGACGCGTTCTTCTCCGGCTTCCGTCTGGCGGACGGCGTCCGCCGCGAGCTGAATGAGATCCCCGCGTTCTCCTGCGAGGACGAGGACGAAAAACAGGGTGCAAAATATTCTTCGCAGTAACTAAAAGAAGGTGAAACACAATGGCAAAACGCAGAGCGTCCGGCGACGGCATGGTGCGCAGGCGCGAGTCGGGACACTGGGAGGGGCGCATCGTCGTCGGGCACAAGCGAAACGGCGAGCCGATCTTCCGCAGCGTCTACGGCAAGACGCAGAAGGAGCTGCTCGAAAAGCTCCACCGCGAGATCGTCGCCTACGAGGGCGTGGAGCTGACCGAGGACAGTCTCATGACGCTCGGCGCGTGGCTCGACCGCTGGCTCGACGAGTACGCGCAAAACGCGGTGCGGCGCACGACGCTCGACAATTACCGCCGCATGGCGGAGCAGGTCAAGCGTGAGCTCGGCGACAGGCAGATCTCCTCCGTCACGTCGGATGACGTCCAGCGGATGTACCGCCGGCTGCGCGAACACGGGCGCGCGCATCCCGATGAGGAGCACGGCGCGGGGCTCTCGGCGAGTACGGTGCGCCACATCCACGCGATGCTGCACCTTGCGCTGGACGCCGCCGTGCGACAGCACATCATCGCGTGGAACCCGACCGTCCACGCGACGCCGCCGAAGGCGGAGAACCGTGAGATGCGCGTTCTCTCCGAGCGTGAGCTGGACGCGTTCCTGGCGGCGATCCGAAAGGACGAGGTCTGGCACGACTTCTTCTACACCGAGATCACCACGGGGCTGCGGCGCGGCGAGATCTGCGGTCTGCGCTGGGAGGACTTTGACGAGAAGCACGGCGTCCTGCATGTGCGCCGCACGCTGCACACGGAGGACGGCAGGCTCGTCACGGGCGCGACAAAGACCGGCAGCGGCACGCGCGACATCCTGCTCGCGGACAGCACCGCGGAGCTGCTGCAAAAGAGGAAGGGAAGCTCTTACTCCGAGTGGATCTTCCCGGACCCGACGCGGCCGGAGCGCCCGCTCTCACCGAGCGCCGCTTACAACCGTCTCAAGACGGTTCTTGCGAACGCGGGCCTGCCGGACATCCGCTTCCACGACCTGCGGCACACGTTCTCGACGCACGCGCTCAAAAACGGCGTGGACGCCAAGACGCTCTCGGCGATCCTCGGCCACACGAACGCCTCCTTCACGCTCGACACCTACACCCACGTCACGGGCGATATGCAAAAACGCGCCTCGGAGATCGTCGGCGGCTTCATGGAGGATATCATGGGGGCTATGCAATCGCAAGATTGTGTGACTGGCGCAGGATGAAGGCTTCATATCAAGGCGGAGGAGGAAGGCGGGCTGCCGCCCGCCGACTGACGACAACGATGAGAGGAAGGCTTCAGACAAGTCAGGCGCGTGAGATTGTGGTTGCATAGCCCCCAAGGGAAAGGAGCTCAAGCCATGGCAAAGAAGCGAAAAGACGGCGAAGGAACCGTCCGCCTGAGAAAAGACGGGCGCTGGGAGGGGCGCGTGGTCGTCGGCTACGACGACCGGGGCTACCCCAGGACGAAGAATGTCCTCGCCAAAACCAAGCGCGAGTGTGTCGAGAAGCTCGCCGCGCTCAAGGCGCAGCTCGCACCCGCGCAGACGGACAAGCTCTCGGCGGATATGCCGTTCGGCGAGTGGCTCGACTATTGGTATCGGCACTGCGTCAAGGACACGATCCGCCCGTCCACCCAGCAGGGCTACGAGAACTCGATCTACCGCCACATCGTCCCCGCGCTCGGCGCGATCCCGCTGGGCAAGCTCTCGCAGAGCGACTTGCAGCAGTTTTACGGGCGCATGAAGCGGCAGGGGCGACTGCTGCGCGTCGAGGAGTACGGCGCGGGGCTGTCCGACCGCTCGGTCCGCCTCTGCCATGTGCACTGCCGCGCGGCACTCCAGAAGGCGGTGGAACAGGGACTGCTCCGCGCGAATCCCGCCGAGGGCTGCAAGCTGCCGCCGAAGTCGCGCGGCGCGACGCAGGTGCTCACGCGCGAGGAGATGCAGAAATTTCTGATCCAAGCCAAGTACGAGGGCTACTATGAGCTCTTCCTTCTGGAATTGGCGACGGGGCTGCGCCGCGGCGAGCTGCTGGCGCTCCGGTGGAGCGACGTCGACCTCGACACCGGCGAGCTGCGCGTCAGCCGGCAGATCAATCGCGTCAACGGCAAGCTCACGGTCAGCGAGCCGAAAACGCACGCCTCCCGCCGCACGATCCTCCTTCCGCCGAGCGTGACAGGCGTGCTGCGCGAATACAAGCCGACGGTCTGCTCCCGCTGGCTGTTTCCCTCGCCGGTCAGCGAGGACGTGCCGCGCGATCCCAGCTCCGTGCGGAAGATCCTGCGGCGGGTGCTGGAGCATGCGGAGTGCCGGCAGGTGCGCTTCCACGACCTGCGCCACACGTTCATCACGACCGCGCTCGAGCGCGGCATGGACGTCAAAACGCTCTCGACCATCGTCGGGCACGTCTCGGCGGCGATCACGCTGGACGTCTACACCCACGTCACGACCGAGATGCAGAAAAACGCCGCGGTCAAGATCGACCGCGGCATCGCAAAGAATAAGAAACAAAAGCCAAAGTCCGAGCCGGACGAGCCACGCATGACGGACTTCACGGCGCGCGAGGGCAAGCGCCGCCGCCCCGGCACGGGCTGCGTTACGCAGCTGGACGCGCATCTGTGGGAGGGGCGCTACACGCCGACCTACCCCGACGGCAAGCGCCATCCGCGCAACGTCTACGCTCACAGCGAGGCGGAGTGCGAGGAAAAGCTCGCGCAGCTCATCGCCCGCATGAAAGCGGAGATCGCCGCGCTCAAGGCAAAGAAAAACTGGAAAATCAGCTGACGGCACGCTTGCGCAAGCGGAATTGTCACAGATAGTCGATTGGCAGCGCGACCAAATTCTCACGCAAAAAGAGCTTGCGGTCGTAAAGACAGACGATTGCGCCCGTACCGCGCTGATACTCCTTGACCTTGTCCAACACATCGAACGCGGACGTTATTTCCGCTTTGGGGTTTGCGGACAGTTTGATCTCGATGGGGTACAAAACGCCGTTTTCGAGGATGATCAAGTCAATTTCGCCATCGACCTCTATCTCTTCTCCGTTTTCCCTGCGCTTCTTTTTGTCCTTTCCATTATAATAAAACACGTTGAAATCGTACTCCAGCCCCTCGTTGGAGTACGATTTCAGTATTTCATTGATCACGAAGGTCTCGAACATCGCGCCCGCCATAGCGCCGTTTTTCAGCGTTTCCGGCGTCAACCAGCGCGTCAGATAGCACGCAAGGCCGGTATCGCGGAAATAGAGCTTCGGCGTCTTGATGGCCCGCGACAGGACGCTCGGCGTATAGGGCTTGAGGATATAGACCAATCCGCTGCGCTCCAAAATAGAAAGCCATTCCTTGATGGTCGGCTCGGATACGCCAACCTCGGACGCAATGGCGGAATAGTTCACGATCTGTCCCGTCCGCGCCGCCACAGCGGTCATAAACTTCACGAAGGTCAGGTGATTCGTGACCTTGATGACGCGGTTGACGTCGCGCTCCAGGTAGGTCTTGACATAGGACTGATAGAAGTCGATCCATTCCTTGTCCTCGTTGACGTACAGCTCGGGATAGCTGCCGCGGTGTATGATCTTCCAGATGTCCCGCTCATAGGGCTTTCTTGCCTTCTCGCGCTCCGCCAGATACTCCACGGAGGGCACAAAATGCCTATTGAAGTCAACATCATGGATCTCGCGCAGAGAAAGCCCGTCCAGCTCTACGATGGAAACGCGCCCGGACAGCGACTCGCTGACCTGCTCCATGAGCTGAAGCTTCTGCGAGCCGGTAAAAAAGAAGTTTGCCTTTTCATCGGTTTTATCAAGCTCGATCTTGACGCGGTTGAAGATCGACGGGCATTTCTGCACCTCGTCGATCATCAGCGGGCAGGGGTTGTTCAGCAGGAACAGGCCCGGATCGTCTGTTGCTTGCGCGAGGAGCAGGTCATCGTCAAAGGTCACTTGGTTGGCATCCTTGAAAAGATGCTGGAACAATGTGGATTTGCCGACCTGCCGCGGCCCCGTCAGCAGTATTGCCTTGCTGTTCCGCGCACGCCGTTCGACGATGGGTTCAATATGACGTTTGATAGAGTACATGGCAAACCTCCGGCAAAAGGTAATGGCTAATATAAAGTATGACTTTATATTAGCCATTATTCATGTGAATGTCAAGTTGTTCCCACAAAACGAGCTGTTCAATCAGCTAACGGCACGCTTGCGCAAGCGGAATTGTCACAGATTCCGTATATTAAAGCCTATCCATCGTCACGCGGCAGTGCATTACTCAAGTCAGAAATATTTACCTCGTAAGTCATGCCCTTCGGTATCTCCACAGGATGCAAAAACAGCGTGAAGTACCATGGAAGGTAAGTCACCTCTCCTTCGGATTCCACATTGCCCTTGCACAGAACATAGGCGTGCGACAACTTCCACTCACTGACCGCGAGAGCATTGTTCAGCGCCGCGTGCTTCTTGTAGTCGCTCCCCGACTTGATCTCCAGAACCTCAATGCGGGTTCCGTTCTGAACGACGAAATCCAGCTCGCCGATTTTCGTTGAATCGTAATAATAGAGCGAAAACCCCTGCGCTTTCAGCTGCTGTGCCATGACGTTTTCCAGAATACTCCCCATGTTGATGGAAAGGTCGCCTTTGAGAATGTCGAGCTGTATGTTGTCCATGCAGGCGGCGCACAGCAGGCCGACGTCGTTCATATACAGCCTGAACAGGTTGTGCTTTTCGTTGAGTGCAAGCGGAGCCTGAGGAGCGTTCACGTTATAGCACGGCAGCGCCACGCCGGCGTCGTCCAGCCACTTGAAACTGTTGTCATAGCGATTGAGCCGCGCGTTCTTGCTGATCGAATTGACGTAGAACCTGCGGTTTTTCTCATTGAGCTGCGCGGGGATGCTGTCAAAGATCGCGCGGATCTTGATTTTGTCGTTTCCCTCGGCATACTGCGCGATATCCAGCCGATACTGCTCCAAAATCTCCCGCTGGTTGGCGATCACTTTTCCGATATCGTGCGTATCCACATAGGTCTGCACGACCTGTGGCATCCCTCCAACGACGACATAGCTGTAAAAGAGCTGGTTCATCGTGCTGTGAATGGAATCCGTGACCGGCTTGCGCTCCTGATAGCAGGAACGCAGATAGTCTATCGTCTCCTGCTGTACGCCGTTCGCCCACAGGTACTCCTCGAAGTCCATCGGATACATCCGATAGATTTCCTCGAACCCGACCGGATAAGACTTCACCTCTCTGTGTCTCACGCCCAGCAGGGAGCCGGATTCAATGTAGTCAAAGCGACCGTCTTCGACCAGAAATTTGATGGCAGTGCGCACGTTCGGGCACTTCTGGATCTCATCGAAGAGCACCAGCGTCTTGCCGGGTTCCATCGGCTTTCGCACATAAGCGGTCAGATTGGTAATGATCGTATCAGCGTCCAGGCTGCCGTCAAAAATCTTCTGCGCGTTCTCGTCGGTCACAAAGTTGATCTCTATGAAGTTTTCATAGTTCGCGCGGCCAAATTCCCGAATCAGCGTGGTCTTGCCGATTTGACGCGCGCCGATGATGCAAAGCGCCTTTCGCTTGTCCGCCGCTTTCCATTCCAGCAGCTTATCATAAGCCTTCCGCCTCAACATAAGGCCCCGCCTCCGTTCCTTTCGTTTGGAGTAGTGTAACACAATCGCAAGAAATTATCAAGCATATGTAACATAATTTGAGTTGCGGATGCTTGCTTTGTCACACTTTATCAGTCCGTATCCAATCGTCTCGCAGTATCATGTCTTATCAAATAATAGGAAGGCTGTTTCTTTACAAAGCAAGGCAGCCGAACAATATGCCGAGATGGTGCAGAATTCTGCACTATCTCAAAAGCAGCGTTCATCGTGATCGAGACGGTGCCAAATTTGGCACTGTCTCAGCTTGCAAACCGTATCCTCCGCGGTGAAAAATCTGCCGCACAGTAACTAAAAAGAAGCCAAAACACAGCGAGGAACGCGCTCCCACGGCGGAGCGCGTTCCTCGTGTGACTATGACTTGTGCTGTGGTCAGAAAAATTCGCAAATCAAAAATGCAACTATTTCAAAAGAAAAATCTCCGAAATCAAAAGATTTCGGAGATTTTTTGGTCCGAGTGGCGAGACTTGAACTGAGAAAATGCAATTTATTAGGTGTTAAACCGCAATATTTCGTGTCATTCTTAACAATTCTGCAATTTTATTATACCATTCCATCTCCACTCGTGTTATCCGATTTTAAGCTGGTAAGGGAAAGTTTAAGGGAAAATTTTGAAGTGCCGCACGGCAGGAGTCATAAATCTCTAAAGTCCAAACACTTCTTGAGGTTGCTTAAGCGGAGTTTCCTTAAGTACTATTTCAGAATTGCCTACAAAAACAGAGACATGTAACTGCCAGCTTAGATTAAGGTTTCCAACAATTATGAGAATTGGTTCAGGACAAAACAATTCTTTGCTTTTTGAAATTGCAAACATAGTTTGTTTGTCAGTTGCAGACGGTAGAGGGGAAGCGTTTGGATGATAATGCCATTCTCCAAGATAGTACTCTTCCCTATGCCAAAGTTTATCCAATTTGGAAAGTATGGAGTGCTTTCCTCTGATGAACGTTGTTGCTCGATGAATCGAATCTTGGGGTGGTCCAGTAATTTCATCAATTTCTGCCCAATGGAGATCAGGACTATAATGACCAATAAGAATTCCGCCAGTTTCCCTTGTGGAATACTTGGTGCAGAGTATCTTAAAATGCATAAGATTCTCATCAGATACTCTAATACCAAATTGCTTATCGTCACTTTGAAATTCGTGCATCATATCAAGTTGTACTCCGTTGCTACAGGCGAAAAACCTAAACGGAAGCCTTCTTTCTCCTTTGCTTCATAGATGGCAACAAGAGACCGAATTTCCGAATGAGCGATAAAATGTTCAAGAGCATTTATCGACACACATGCAGCCATCCACATATCACCTGAACGGGCGGGGAAAAGAGGATGCCAACACCCTATTCCGTCACGAGGTAATTCTTCCGATGCATATTCTTTATAATCGTTTACCAAATGTGGTTCAAGTGCTTTAAGGTATGAATCGACAGATATACAATGATTTCTCACGAGGCATAGATAAAGTCTTTTAGCACCTAATCCTACGGAGGCTGAAAACAACATTGCATGATCCACATTTAATGCAATCGACAGTAACCTAAGGACGGAGTCATTCCCTGTCGTATCAATTATTAAGTTGAACCTAGATAGATCCGGAATAAGCTTTTCGTGAATGTCAAGTGAGAGTTCCTTTTCGAGATACTCAACTTGAGCATGTGGATTAATCTCTAATAAATGTGCAGCTAGAGCTTTGGCCTTATTTTCACCAATATTTTGCATTGCCAGAGTATGCCGACTCAGATTCCCTATTTCCAAGCTTTCATAGTCAATGCAACACAAATGCGTTGCGCCGGAACGAACTAGCAATTCACAGATGGAGGCGCCAAGACTTCCTGATCCGATAATTGCAATTTGTTTAGATGTAATACTGCTGGGTAGTACGCCGCGAGAAGAGACTGTATGAGCGCTCCAATTTTGACTTTTTAACCATGAAATCGGCATATCATCGGTAATGATATTTCTTCGATCATTATTCCACCACCCCGCTTCGTTAGGACGGAAACCTCGACTGGCTCCGAGTTGGGTATAATTATTGTGCTTCTTCTTTCCGGATTGAAATTTGCTAACATTTCGCATCTGGCACGACATAATTGGTAGCTTTAAAGCCTGCCAAATCATTTCGGCAGGGTCTTCCCCAATGTGTCTAGGGGCAGGGTAACCAAACAGAACAAGATGAGAAACTCCATCTCTGCATCTTACTGCAAATAGTTTTAAAAGTTCGAGAAAGTCGATTCCTTGCGTATTGCAAGCTGCTTGCAGTTCCTTCAAAGTCATTGGCGCTTGCCAGATATTTACAACAGGAGGGGAAGATAGCTTTATCCACAAGGCATCTTCTCCTTCACTTTGGGTTGAGGTTAAAAAGGAACCCCAATGTAATTCATAGATGCATTCCGATTCATCGTATGATACGAATTTGCTTGTATAATAGAGCTTTGTGCCATTCAAGGACTTAGCATAAACCTTAGCGATGCCATATTTTTTTGAAGAATCTTCCCATTGTATAAAAGAAACGCAGTCTTCGTTGAACGCAAATAATCCATTGTCCTGTGCAGGATACTGAGGAGATTCATAATAATCTCCAGATTGCAATAATTCGGATTTTGCTGCAGCATATATCCACGCGACTACCCGATTAATATGCCAATATAGTCGATCATCAACTGTAGTTGGCTCCTTTTCTGGCGAGAATACGCCCAAGGAATTTGTCACAAAATCTAGACACAATTTACCGGGACGCCATGGATGGGAACTATCTTTCAAATAGTTGCAGTTTTGGTGAGGAAAAGTGTTCACTATCCCGTTGATCCGGCTTGGATATACATCAATGTCTCCAAATGGATATGTAGGATCTGCAACAAGATACCATTCTGTTTTTTTAGGAACATTTTCATATTCATTTTCTATTTCAACGGAAAAATGTATATAAAAACGATCAATTGAAGAATCCCACAGCCAATCGTCAATAATCCGAGCTTCAGCTATTTCTTCAAAGCGGCGTCGAGCCCTTTTGAGGTTTTCACTGGGACAAAACATTTTTAGCCAAACCTTCCTGTTGGAATTGATGATGCTGGCTGAGTCCGTTGAGTATAACTGCCATACGGCCCCGAATACTTAGGGAATTCTTCGCAATTCATAAAGAAAGCTCGCCAGAGCTCGACGCTCTCTGAGATACTCTCACTCTCAAGCGCTGCCTTTGCAATCGGAGCAAACTTTTCCACATTGCTATAAAACAACTGGTAATCGTGCTCTGTGAGCTTCTCAAAAACGTCGTGCTCAGGGACACCGCGATCTGCCAAATAGGGTTTGGTTGGGTGATTGGCAACAATATAATCAAAAGTTTTTGTAATACCTTCCGCAATGCTAGTTATTCCATTAGGACAGCAGTCACCGATGAAATGCTCGAGGGGATAGCTTTTCGGATTCTTGATGTCTGGCATACTAACTCGTTTCCACCATTTAAGGGCTTTGACAACATGTGTAAAATGCCCATTACACAGTTGGTTTTTTTCTCGTGTCCACCTAATCTGCTCAAGAGGATGTGTCCGATACCATACATTATCATCATAGTCGGGAATTAAAAGTGGTTCCTCGCGCCAAGAGCTTTTTTCATCCATTTGAAAAAAAGACTCTTGTGCAACTGCACCGTCAAATCGTTGACCAGATTTGTTCATCTCATATATATCATCAATACTATATGCTTCTGAAAGATTTGCCTTTCGAATCTCGGATTTTGTCTCTTCGCTAGGTGCAGCAGTAATAACTAAGTCCATATCCACTTTATCCAAAGTAATTCCAATAGAACGCGACTGCTGCCGATGGTTTTCATAGTATTTCTCCACAAAAGGCATTACGATGCTAAATGCTTCTATGGGAGTGACTACAGAATGGTCGATATTGGTTACTGCAATTACATCGACATCAACTCTGTGACCATCCTCCGGTTTAATAATAGTAGCTCGTTTGTAGCTTCCTTGCAGGAAAGATTCAATAAGTATATCTTTAGTGATTTCGTCTTCTTTTAGACGTTCGCGCAATTCTTTGTGTGCGGTTTTTAGATGATTCTCTAAATCCGATGAAAGGCGTATATTTGAAATGAAGTCACTAAAATAAGTGGAAATCTCGCTCATGTACACAAGCCTCCTTTAGTCAATTAAGTGAAATAGATGGAGTATATGAGCAATTTGCTTCCTGCTCAAAATCATATTCGTAGAGAGTGCATTTTCCAAATCCTCTAGAGGCACGCCCGAGGAAAAACATAAAAGCATTGGGCGCAGCAGAAAAAATATGAAGACGTGCCTGCTTTTGATTTGCGCTACGCGCTTTTAGTGCGGAACAAATTGAACCGACTAATGCCATAGCGTGGGTTCCGTTTTGAATAGAAAAACTTGTAGCAATTGTCTTTTCTACGGAGCAGCTGATAATCCGACCAATCGGCAATGAAACGCCATTTATATACTGTTCAACATCAGCTTTTATCTCTTGGGAAAAATTAATAATTAATGCAGTGTCAGATAGCTCCGATGAATAAATACTATTGTCCACAATAAGCTCTGGATAACTAATAATTTGACAGGAGTTCATTTGCCAAAGTTCATAGCCCTTAGCTGTTTTCTGAATAGGGAAGATGTCAACGCCTGACTTGGTATCAAGAATTTGACCTATCAAAAAAGCAATAGAGCTATGAGTTTCTAAATGAAGCTCGTACGATACCTCTTGGTTGGTGTTTTGTTCTATAAATGCACGAACGCTCGGAAGAATGTCTTTGTTCCAATCGTACTCTGGCTTTATATGCCTTCCATTAAATCTGTCGCGCAAATCAAGCATTTTCGCACTATGCACTATAGCCTTACCCGCGCCGCGAGAAAAGCTCAATATACAGAGGGCTGTGCGATCATTTGTAAATTCGCCGGCAAGCATACGAAAGCGGGATAATATGCACTCATTTAATTCTTCGCGGCTAGTACTTCCGCCTTGGGTTGATTTTAGTAATTCATCTGCAAGAAGGTTCATTGCAATAAAATGAGTCTGATCGTACAATAAATTAAGCCCTACACTTGACATATAGTGAGAGAGAGAATCACGCATGATTGCTTGCAGATATTCTTGATCATTGGGCAATACATGAACACAGATATCAGCGTTATCTAGCAATGTAGTATCAAACCCAGCAAGCGAATCCATAGCCTCTTTATCGCACTGGCCGCTTTTGTATTTCTTTATAGAATTAATAAACGTTTTTGCTGCTTTTGGACAATTCCCAATGATTGTCAATTCATACGTTGGGCTATTGCAATCTTTGTACAATTCGGTAATCCATTTTTTTAAATCTCCAGGTGCAAAAGAATTATCAGTTGACTTAACTTGAATTGCCATTTTTACTTTGCCCTTAGAAAGCAAAGCAATATCAACTTTATCACCTATAGTAGGATACTCTATGGATATTCTGTCCCAATCAGAATCTGTAAGAGACTTTATAACAGCAGCAAGACCTTGGTATACATATCCTCTGCTTCCCTCAATACCACCCAAAATAATCCCGCCTTTCACCTATTTCTAGAGAAATTATACCATATCTTGTACTAACGTGCAATAGATTGCAACAATAAAAAAGCTATTTAGTAATACAACACAGCAAGCGTTGCAATAATTCTTTCATAATGTCCACCTGCGATGTTGCTGCCAGTTATAACCACATATCCTCAAAATTCAGACACCTTTGCGGTTTATAATCGCAAAGGTGTCTGAATTCAATCTTTAATCATATTTTATTCTTCACCAAATAGCTCAACTCCCAGTGACCGTTTCGCTTGCCGTTCTCGCGGCGAATCCAGCCTTTTTCCTGCATGGTCTCCATTCTGCGCTTGATTGTGCGCTCCGATTTTCCAACCAGCGCAGCCAACTCTTTCTGCGTGACAGCGGGATTAGCGGCAATCGCTCGCAGTAGCGCAAGCTCATCCAATGTACAATTCAAAGTGCCATCTTGGCACTTTGGAGCTTTGCTGTTGGCACTTTGAACCTCTTGCTTCTTATAATCGACATGGAGATAGCGGTTTTTCAGCTCGTGCTTCGCGCCGAGCAGCAGGTTTTCAAAAAACTGCTCAAGAAAATCGCTCGTCGCATGGACGCCGTTTTGAAGGTCGTTGTAATTGGCACGAACCAGCGCATTGCGAAAATACCACGAGTTCTCTGCAAACACATCATTGTTCACCATAAAGCCGAAGGTTTTCAGATACTTGACAATGAAAACGGCGGTCGCTCTCGTGTTGCCCTCGCAGAACGGGTGGATCTGCCAGATGCCGGAGGCAAATGCGGCAATGTGCCGAGTTGCCTCGGTTGCGGTGAGCTTATCGTAGGAAAACTGCTTTTCCTGCGAAAAGTCGTAGTCTAGCGTGTCGCGGATGCTGTCGTAGGCGGCATACAGCACCGTCGCGCCATTCAGCACCCATTCTTTCTTGGTAATGTTGTATTCGCGGAACTTCCCTGCATGGTCAAAGACACCGGAAAACAGACGACGGTGAATGCTTTGCAACTCAGCGGGCGAGAACTGAAAGGTCTTCTCTCCAAGCAATTCGGTGATCCGCGTGGAGACGATATCCGCCTCCATTGTGCCATCCTCAAGGGCTTTCCGATTCTCGCGCTGCTCATAGTAGCTTTCGATGCGGCGCTTCGCTTCGGGAAGATCGATGCTTCCCTCGATATGCTCCTTTGCGGTTTCGAGCAGGTAGTCCGAGGTGGTCAGCCCGTCTACCGCCTGAAGGCCGATGGCTGTCTGCCATGCCGCGCTCTTTTCCGCGCGCTCTGGTTCACCTTGGCGGATGTATTCACTTAGCTCAAGCTGCCAATCGTTTTTGTTAGGCATCTACATCAGCCCTTTCCGTATCTGCACAATTGCAAAAAAGTACAAAACTATCATTATTACAATACATCATTTCAGCTAGTATTATATAGCAAATTCGCTCAAAAGTCAAAAACGCTTTTGAGGATATAAACCACAAAAGCGTTTTTAGTCATTTTTCAGCCAGCTTATCCATCCCTGTCTCCAAAGCAACGGAAATCTTATAGAATGTCTCAACCGAAAAGTTGTACCGGGTCTTTTCACTTTCAATTTGGCGGATGAAGTCATGCGACAAACCGACCATTTCCGCCAGTTGCGCCGATGTTAGTCCCTTTTCTTTGCGATACTTTTTAATGTTGCGTCGTATTGTATCGTAAATCTGGGAGTCAAATTCAAGTTCTTTCATTGTAGCCATCACCTAACAAAAGTATAATCAAGCTCCTGTCAGATGTATGTTAGCCAATGACTCACATTTATATTGATATTCCGCCGACTTGTGTTATAATTGTGAGGTAATAACTAAAATATTGGCATATTGCGAGGTGAAGCGATGGACGCACGAAAGGACCTGTTGCTGAAATCTGCCGCGAGGCTTTACAGTCTCGGCGTGGATTTGGAGATGGCGCGGGATAAGCTGAAAAAGCTGGTGGATCAGGGTGTTCCCTACGATTCCAAGGAGATGAAGGACGCCTACCGCGAGTTCTCGGAGCTGGACGCGCAGTGGAAAGAGCTGGAACGACAGCATATCGAGCTGCGCGACGAGATCGAGCAGGGGTAATCTCACTTTTGACTGAAAACTGAATCATCAATCAAGGTTTCCTCCAACGGGCATAATAAAAGCGCCGAACCATCGGCGCAGATTGGAGGGAAGCATATGAATGGTATCACCTACGGGTATATCCGGGTATCGTCGAAGGACCAGAACGAGGACCGGCAGCGCGTCGCCATGCACGACGCTGGCGTGGACGAGCGGCATATCTTCATGGACAAGCAGAGCGGCAAGGATTTCGACCGTCCCGGCTGGCGGAGTGTGCTGCGAAAGCTCAAACCGGGCGACACGCTGATTGTCAAGAGCATCGACCGGCTGGGCCGCAACTACGACGAGATCCTTGACCAATGGCGGTTCATCACGAAGGAGAAGCTGGCGCACATCGTCGTGCTCGATATGCCGCTGCTCGACACGCGGCAGGGACGCGATTTGACCGGCACGCTGATCGCCGACATTGTGTTGCAGCTTTTGAGCTACGTTGCCCAGACCGAGCGCGAGTTCATCCGCCAAAGGCAGGCGGAGGGCATCGCGGCGGCAAAGGAGCGCGGCGTCCGCTTCGGGCGAAAGCCTTTGGAACGTCCGCCCGAGTATGAGATGGTCAAAGCCATGTGGCAACTCGGCACGGTTTCGGCGCGAGAAGCAGCGGCACGGCTGAGTGTCGCGCACAAGACGTTCCTGAAATGGATTCGCAGCGACCACGCGGAAAAATGTACACCTTTGGCACCATGCCCCGGAAACCTTGATACATAGCGCAAACCTTGCTATTCTTGTCCTTTACTATACCAAATCCGTCAGAAAAAGGCAAGTCTGGCTCGGGGATTGAGGTATACACTTTTACACTCGGTTTGCGTGTAAGGGAGGCATCTGCTCCGTATTTCGGGGTGGACGCCTCCTTTTTTGCGGCGTCTGCCCGAAAGGGGGATGCCCGTGCTCATCAATATCACCGACGATATCGTCCGGCTGCACAAGGCGGGCATTCTCGACCGTTTGCTCTGTGACAAGACCACCGGCAGGAACATCCTGTGGGCGACGGACGCCTATGCGGAGCTGGGGCCGCGCTATGAGCGAAACGAGGAGATCGCGCCGGAGCTGATCACGGGCGCGAGCCTCGGCGTCATCAAAACACGAGCGCGCAAGGCGTTTGAGCAGCAGACGGAGCGCACGCGCCACCGGGCGGAGGTCTTCACGCCGCTGTGGATCGTGCGGAAAATGTGCGGCCACGCGGACGAGACATGGTTCGGCTACCCCGACGTATTCTTCAAGGACGGCGCGCCGACCGAGCGCGTGCGCTTCTTTGAAAACAGCCACACCTGGCGGGACTATGTGGACGCCCGCCGCATGGAGATCACCTGCGGCGAGGGACCCTTCCTCGTCAGCCGCTACGACGCCGCAAGCGGTGAGATTATCCCCGTCGCGGAGCGCGTCGGCGTCCTCGACCGCAAGCTGCGCGTCGTGAGCGAAAATGCCGAAGGCGAAGCGGAATGGCTGGAATGGGCGATCCGCGCGTTTCAGGCGTCGTATGGCTACGAGTGGGCGGGCGACAACCTGCTGATCGCGCGCGTCAACCTGCTCGCGTCCTTCCGGGAGCACTTCGAGGCTTGCTTCGGACATTCGCCGGAGGCGCGGACAGAGAAAAAGCTCGCCAATATCATCGCGTGGAATATCTTGCAAATGGACGGTCTGACCTACGCCGTCCCATACTCTCATGCGCCCGAAGACCAAATCAGCCTCTTTGAATCCGAATATCGTCCCCCGCCCTTATGCCGCACGTTCAACTGGAGGGCAAGAAAGAACGTGGAGCTGAAAGGGGTCGGGACAGAAATGAAGTTTGATTTTATCATCGGGAATCCGCCATATCAGGAGGAGCAAGTTTCAGAAGACTTTGATGGTTCCTTAAAAAATTATGCGCCGCCAATTTATAACCGATTTATGGAGGAGTGTTACTCGATAGCAGATGCAGTTGAGTTGATTCATCCTGCACGATTCTTGTTTAATGCAGGGTCTACGCCAAAGGCGTGGAACGAAAAAATGTTGTCAGATAAGCACTTCAAGGTTTTATTTTATGAAGAAGACGGCAGCAAAGTATTTCCATCGCTTTCAACGCCTTTGCGAGGTGGTGTCGCGATTACATATCGAGATGCACGCAAAGATTTTGGCGCAATACAGGCGTTTACAAAGTATCCCGAAATCAACGATATCCTTCATAAGGTGATTTACTGCAAGTCTTTTGAGACATTGATGGGTATCGTATATTCAAGAACATCATACCGCTTTACTGACCTTATGCACGCAGAAAACCCATATGCAATCACAAGGGTAAGCAAGGGCCATGCCTATGATATGTCGTCAAATATTATGGGGTTAATCCCTGAACTGTTTCTCGCAGAAAAGCCAAACGATGGCAAAGATTATATTCAGATCCTCGGCAGGGAAAATAACAAACGCATATATAAATTCATTAGGCGCGACTATGTTAAGCAGGTGGACAACCTTGACTTTTATAAAGTATATGTCGCACAAGCTAATGGCAGCGGCGAATTTGGAGACGTTTTGAGTGAGCCGGTGGTCGAAAAACCGGGTGTCGGTTCTACGGAAACATTTCTGAGCATTGGAAAATTTGAGACGATTGAAGAGGCAGAATCATTAGTAAAATATATTAAAACAAAGTTTTCCAGAGCGTTGCTAAGCGTTCTCAAAGTAACCCAAAACGGTAATAAGCCTGTCTGGAAAATGATCCCCCTCCAAGACTTCACCACCGCATCCGACATCGACTGGTCAAAATCCATCCCTGAGATCGACCAACAGCTCTACCGCAAATCCGGCCTCGACCAAGCTGAGATCGACTTCATCGAATCCCATGTAAAGGAGATGACCTGACATGAGCCTCGCGCCGAATATCAGCTCCTTTGAGCGGGTCATCCCGATGATCTACGCCTATACGCACCCGGACGTGCCGAGCCATGCGGGCTGGACGAAGATCGGTTACACGGAAAAGCAGTCGGTGAACGACCGCATCCGCCAGCAGAACCAGACCGCCGACATCGCGTGGGAGCTGCTGTGGCAGGACAACGCCATGTATAAGGACGGCTCCGGACAGTATTTCACCGACCACGACTTCCACCGCTATCTGGAACGCCGTAAAAACATAGAGCGCCAGCCGAATACCGAGTGGTTCCACATCGATGGCACGCTTTCCCGCGCCTATTTCGACAGCTTCGCCTCCCGGCAACCCGACGCCGACAAGACCGGCTTTTCTTATAACTTACGCGAGGAGCAGGCGCGTGCCGTGAGCATGACAAAGGCGTACTTCGAGCGCGGCGGCACAGAATTTCTCTGGAACGCCAAGCCGCGCTTCGGCAAGACGCTGACCGCCTACGACCTCGTTCGGAGCATGGGCTTCAAGCGCGTGCTGATCGTCACGAACCGCCCCAGCATCGCCAACTCCTGGGCGGACGATTTCAACAAGTTTATCGGCTGGCACGGCAAGCTGTGCTTCGTCTCCGAGACCGACGCGCTCAAGGATCACGAGGGCGTTTTGTCCCGCGAGGAGTATCTTGCCGCCGTGCGCGGCAAGGGTGCGGACGCGCCGGGTATGGTGGCGTTCATCTCCCTGCAGGATTTGAAAGGCTCCGTATACTTCGGCGGGCAGTACCGAAAGCTCGACTGGATGGCGAAGGAGTACACCGACGCCTATGGCGTTAAACAGCACGGCATGGCGTTCGACCTGCTGATCATCGACGAGTCGCAGGAAGGCGTGGACACCATGCGGACGGAACGCGCCTTCCGCAACATTGACCGCAAGCACACACTGTATCTCTCCGGCACGCCGTTCAAGCAGCTCGCGAGCGACCAGTTTTCCGCCGAGCAGATCTTCAACTGGTCGTATGCGGATGAGCAGGAGGCAAAGGCGAAGTGGAACGGCGAGGACTACAACCCCTATGAATCGCTGCCAACGCTCAATATGTTCACCTATCAGCTCTCGGGCATGATCTACGACGAGATCAAACGCGGCGTCGATCTGACGGACGACGGTGACACGGTGGACTATGCCTTTGACCTCAACGAGTTCTTTGCCGCCAACGAGAGCGGGAAGCTTATCCATGAGGAGGAGATCAAAAAGTTCCTGCGGGCACTGACCACGCAGGAAAAGTATCCCTTCTCCACGCCGGAGCTGCGGCGGGAGCTTGCCCATACGATGTGGTATTTGAACCGTGTCGCCTCGGCAAAGGCGCTCAAAAAGCTGCTGAACGAGGACGAGGTATTCCAAGAATACGAGGTCGTGCTCGCCGTCGGCGACGGGCGAGCGGAGGATGACGAGCGCGCGGCGGAGGCGACGTTCGTCCCGTATTGGGAGAACCCAGTCCGCACCTCGCCGGACTGCGTGAAGGCGAGTGCATGGCGCAAGTCGGACGGTTCGGTTCTCTACATTGTCTCCAATCTGTCGCCGGACC
>JAFZQQ010000325.1 GCA_017620315.1 Oscillospiraceae bacterium
GCAACGGGATTTATCAACACGGTTCCCGGCTTATGACGCTTGAAGAGGACTATACGGCGTGGAAAAGCACGCAGGCGCCTCTTGAACTGCCGGCTGAGTCCTGCACGGAGGAAGAAAAGCTCGCATGGATGCGGGAGCATTATTCGGGCGAGCTTGGCCCATATGAACTGGTGGACGCCATAGAATCCATGCACGACCTCGGATTGATGGATCGGTATGAATGGAACAGCGTATACGGGAGATCGCTGACCATTATTACCGATGTGCAGTCGATTCCGATCACAGATGAGAACGGCGAGCAGCGGTACATTATCACCGACCCAAGGCTGCTGGGGATAAGAGAGGTGCCGCTCGACGAACCACCTTGGGGCGACGACCACTTTGACCGCGCGCCCCTGCACAAGCTGCATACGCTGCAGGATCTGGAAAAATGGCTGAAGGAGTTCCGTACGCAGCCGGTCGCCGACTGGGAAGTGAAACGGCGCGAGCTCATGGCAAGAGACGGAATCATCGAGCATTTTTTCGTGAAAGCATGAAAAGAAACGGCTTTGTATGTAAAAACGCCTGTGCCTTGACTGTTCTTAATCCCACAGCGCGGCGAAGTGCTTTTGTAGAAAGTCTTTGTACTCCGGCGGATCATCGCTGAAAATCCAGTCTCTGATGTTGTTTGCGTGCATCTTCTGCTCCGCTGGGTCGATTTCGTCATATCGGTGAATGATGACATTTCCGGCATCCGCTTCCCGGAGGATCTCCTTATAAACATTGGAGATATGCTCCTTCAAAATGACCGGGACGTCAACGGGGCTTTCCCACGTATGACCTTTGGCGTTTGTCAGGCTCGCAACCTCGACCGGCTGATAAAGAAATCCCTCTTTTCCCTCGTACAAGACCTTCAACTGGTCGGGAAAACGCTCAAAATAGTGCTGCTTACCGTTCCGGCTCGGCCCCATGGTGACAAAGTTTTCCGACTGCTTTCTGCAACATACGAGGGCATAGACCCGATCTGTTGTGAAATAGGCGACCTTGCTGCCGTCAACATGGGATTTCGCATTTGCCCATATCACGTCCAGCCCTCCGATCACGCTGCCGTGATAGAGACTGGAAACGAACTGCTTATTGTCCATAATTGCCCCTCCTCGCTGCCAATAATATAGCCGTGGTAAAATGCAATTACAAGGCTTGTGTTCTGCTGCTTTTCGTGCTATAATAAGCTATGCAAAGGGGATATGGCAGCAATATCTGCATCCCGCACATGTTTGAAAAATGACCCTGCGCCTTCCAAAGGCGTGGGGTCTGCTATTATGCGAAAAAGGCTTGTAACCTTTTCCGCTCTTTTCCGTCTATACAGGTGAAAAGCTTTTCACGGAGGTATCGGCATGACCGACGAGCAGATCGTCACGCTGTTTTGGAATAAGGACGAGCGGGCGCTGCGCGAGAGCGAGGCGGCCTATGGCGGCTATTGCCGCGCGCTGGCGGAGCGGTTTGTATCCGCCGAGGACGCGCAGGAGTGCTGGAGCGACGCGATGCTGCGCGCATGGGATGCGATCCCGCCGGAGCGCCCGGCGCACCTGAGAGCTTTCCTTGCCAGACTGACGCGCAACCTTGCGCTTGACCGCTTTCGCGCGGACAGCGCAGCGAAACGCGGCGGGGGAGAAGGGGATGCGGTGCTCTCGGAGCTTGCCGAAGTACTCGGCGGGCGCGAGACCGCGGAGACCACTGTCGCGGCGCGGGAACTGGGCGAGGCGGTGAACCGCTTTGTGCGATCTCTTCCGCGGCGCGAGGGCGACGTATTCATTCGCCGCTGCTTCTTCGCCGACACGACGGCGGAGATCGCAAAGCGCTTTGGCATGAGCGAGGGCAGTGTCAAGGTCATGCTTTCACGGACGAGAAAAAAGCTGAGAACCTATCTGGAAAGCGAGGAATACCTATGAACAGTGAACAGCTGATGAATGCCTTTTCCTGTCTGGACGATGAACTGATCGAACGGAGCGAAGCGGAAAAGCCGGGGATTGCATGGCGTAAATGGGCCGGTATGGCGGCGTGCGTCGCAATCCTGACGGTTGCGATCCTTGCTGCCCGCGGCATGTGGCAGAAACCCGGCGCGCAACAGGCCGCGACACAGTTTGCGCCAGGTTATTCGCCGGCTCCGGGCGAAACGGATGTAGTGATCGAGCCGGCGGAGCACGAATGGGAGGCGGGCTATACGCCGAAACCGGGCGAACGGGATGACGGCGATACCGAGCGGGTCGCAAACGGAGCGGCGGCCATGCTGCCGGACTCGGTCGGAATAGAGACGGTCGACATTACGCCGATGATCGAATCCTACAAGATTGACGGCGAATATTGCTATGCAACTCCAATGAACGGCAAGGTCGGGTTTTCAGAGCCGCTTCGCGCCGCGATGTCGGAGTACGGCGACAGCGTGCGCTATCGCGTCGTCATCGACCTGTTCCGTGACGAGAAGCAGCTCGCGGCGGACAGCGGCGATGCGGAGATGGAGCGGGAGCGCCTTTCGGCGCTGGGATACACCGTCGCCTATGAGACCGTATATAACCATGAGAAGCCGGTGAGTTCGTATTTCACGCTTCACGCGACCCGCGATGAGCTGAACGCGCTGAGCGCGGGCGAGTACGGCTATATGCTGTTTCTCTACGACGAGCGCGTAGAGAGCGCGGCGCAGACTGTGCCGGAGACTGTGATCAACGGCGCAAGCGTGCCTGTGGACAGCACGGAGGTCGCGGTTTGCCCGCGCGACACCTCTGAGGCTCTGACGGAAGCCGAGGCGCGCGCCGACGCGGCATTCGGCACTTACCTCTGCAACGCGCCCACAGGCTTTGACGAGCAGGAGTTCCGGCGGACAGCGGAACAGCTGCACGCCTCGTTCCGTCGCGGTTACGATTATGTCGAATGGTCTGTGCGGGCGTTCAGGGAGGAGGACAGGGAGCGGCTTATCACCGTCGTCGCGGAAACGGAGCAATATAACGTATCTCTCTACAGTATCCCCTATGCCGAGAGCGTTCCCATGAAGCTGCATACCATCTTCTACCATCCGATTTTCCGCATCGAGGATCTGTCGCTCGATATCGTCAGGGCGAGAGCCTACCGGATTGATGAGGTGGGGGACAGCGACGGCTGGCGCTGCTCGTTCTCGGTGCTGTACGGGGATGTGCTCGTGCAGGTCAACGCCAAGGGCGTCGATCCCGAATGGCTGTACAGGGAACTCGTCGCGCTGCGATAGGTTGGTCAATGATCATATTTGCTGCTCGTGTTCACAATTTGTTTACCGCTCATTTATGATTTTGCCATTTGTCCCTGCTATCCTATCATCGCAAAGGGTAAGAACGCCCGATGCGATTTTCTCCCTCCTAAAATACACACAACACACAGCCCGACGCTCCGCCATCTATCCGGCGGGGCGTCGGGCTGTTTCCGACCATTTAATTAAAATACTTATTCTTTCTTGCTATTGACCCAAATGTGACAGTAATTGTGGAGAAACGCCTATTCTTTACCCTAAATACGCAAGAATTTCCTCGGCGTTGGTGTCGGGCTTGACCTTCGGCATAACCTTCTCGATCATACCCTGCTCGTCGATGATGTAGGTGGAGCGTACTACGCCCATGCTGACCTTTCCGTAGTTTTTCTTCTCCTGCCACACGCCGTATGCCTCGATGGCCTGCCGCTCCGGGTCGGAGAGCAAGATAAATGGCAGATCATACTTCTCTGCGAACTTCTGATGCGACGCGACGCTGTCCTTGCTGACGCCGATCACGACCACATCCTTGCGCTTGAAGCCTTCGTAATTCTTCGCAAACGCGCAAGCTTGACGTGAGCAGCCGGGGGTGTTGTCCTTCGGATAGAAATACAGCACGACCTTCTTGCCGAGAAAATCGCTGAGGCTGACGGTGATGCCATCCTTGTCCGACAGCGTAAACTGCGGCGCTTTTGTTCCAACTTCCAACATAATATTTTCCTCCTACCATAATCCGATCTGTGCGTCCAGAAGCTCTTTATTCAGCAGCGGCGGCGTCATGCTTAGGA
>JAFZQQ010000028.1 GCA_017620315.1 Oscillospiraceae bacterium
AAGGAAGGCGATACCGCCTCTATCAACACCGCCGACGAGAAGAGTGCAAAGCCGATCATCATAGGCAACAACTACTACATGCTCATAACCGGCCGCTACACCAGCACAAGCGCAAACGCAAGCGGCGACTCCTTCGCGTTCCGCGCCGCGTCCCCTGTCTACGCGACCGACGACACGCCGCCCAAGCTGGTCTCCATCACCGGCACCGTCAACATCACCGAGTTTGACGACAAAGGCAACCCGCTCACAACGCCGAAGGTCGCCGGAGAGATCACGCTTCTGTTTGACAAGGAGCTGTACTATTACAACAACAGCGACCCGCTCAACCGCTTCCCCATCCACCTCTACGCGGAAAACGGTGAGGGCAGCGGAGGCACCCCGGAGCCCGACGTTGTCTCCGGCAAGGTGACCTTCCGAAGCGTGAAACGGCTGATCAACAGCATGAACGGCTTCACCATGGAGGTGTCGGCCTCCAACAAGTGCCAGAGAACGAATAAGATCGTTCTCAAGTTCAGCGACAACAACAAATACCCGTATATCCAGCTCATAAACTACATCGCGAGCGAGACGAGCAAGAGCCGCAACGAGGGTATCGACTTCCGCATCAATCTCGACGGCGTGGAGAACGGCCCGCTTCCAAAGACCGCGTATTCCTTCACAGGCCCGTCGGACATCTGGCTCAACAACGAACAGATCAATATCACCGCCAACGTGCCGCCGGGACCCGTGCAGTCCATCTCGCTCTCGACGAGCTACATGGAGCTTTGTACGGCCTCCATTCCCAGTCTGAACCTCACCAATGTCGCGCAGATCACCGCGACGGCCATTCCCACGAACCCGACCAATAAGATCGTCAAATGGACGCAAACCTCCGCCGACGGAGGCACCGTAGCCGTTCAGAGCACCTCGGCATTCGGTGAGACCATCTCGATAACGGCGCTCACCGCGGGTACGGTGCAGCTCACCGCGACCTCGACCTCGGACAATACGAAGTTTGCGACCTGCACCATCAAGATCACCGCGCCGCCCTCCCCCGTCATTCAGCTCACTCCCGCGTATGAGCTGGACGTCACCAAGGGCGAGACCTCGGTGCTGCGCGCCGAGCTTCTGAACTACTTCGGCACTGACGACTACTCCTTTGAGGCCGTCGCCAAGGTCGACGGCACCTCCACCGGCCAGGTTCAGGTCGCTATGACCAACGAACGCGGCGTGTGGAACATCAAGGGCGTCGCCGAGGGCACCGTCACAGTTCAGGTCACGGTGCGAAGTAACTCAGATCCGACGCTCGCAACTGTTCAGGCGCAGCGCATTACCGTTGTCATACTTGCACCGACGCCATAGCGCAGGCTCTTGCAAAAAGGAGTGATGACCCATGAAACGAAAGCTCTTTGCGCCGCTTTCTCTTGCGCTGTCACTGGTCCTGCTGATCTCCCTCGTCCCCCCCTTCGCTCTTGCGGAGGGGGAGGATGACGACAACGGCCTGGTCGACGGCTATATCACGATATCGAGCGTTGAGGATATCTTCATCAAGCCGCGCTCGACGGACGGGCACGTCCGCTTTGACAGCGCAGCGGATATCGAGTCGATCTACTACCGCGGCCTCGACGGCGTGAAAAAGCCCGCCGACAGTATCGTTTCGCTTGAGAACGCGCTCTACGAGGCGTGCCGCCGCGCGCTGAGCGAACAGATCTCCGCGGCCGCGCTCGCAAACGCGGGACTGGAATACATATCCTACGTCGACGTCAAGGGCACGCAGGGCACGATCTACGACGGCTATAACACAGAGGGAGACACCGGCGCCGGCGCTGCGGGCGTGCAAAAGTATTACTACGGCGCCGCGTCCGCCTCGAACTACCGCATAGGAAGTCTGCGTTTTGTGCCCAAGACGACCTTCAGCGGCGATGCGCTGATATCATACTACGGATACTTCACCTATCTGAGCACGGACGAAGCCGGCAAGCTGATCACGCGAACCGGCTCCTACGCCGGGCGTATTTACATCACCGTCGGCAAACAGGAACCCGGCATCGCCTACGGCACGGACGGCGAACCTGCGCGCTTCGCCTCGGAGGATTTCTCTGCTTACTCGCTCGCGGTCACGGGACGTACATTTAAGTATATCTCGTTCCGCCTGCCCAGCACCTCCGAGGGCACGCTGTACTACAACTACATCGACAAGGACATCTACGACTATGCGGTCGCGCCCGGATCGCGGTATTACCGAACCAGCGCGCCGACGGTCGACAAGGTGTATTTTGTTCCCGCCAAGGATTACGAGGGCAATGTTTACATCGAGTTCAACGGTGTGGACAGCGCGGACATGGAAATCCGCGGACAGATCGTGATCAAGGTCACGGCATACGGCGCGGGGCACAACCAGCCGCGCGCGGAGGGGCCCTTTGTCTACAAGGTAAGCTCCGGGCGTCCCGTTTACCTCGACCAGTACGATTTTGACAAAGCGACAGCTGACAGTCTTGGGCAGAGCAAATCCTTTGCCTTCTTCAGCCTTGCCTCTCTGCCTCCCGCGGAAAGCGGCATACTGTACGACGATTCCGCCTCCGGCTCCGGCCGCATTGTCGTCACCGGAAAAAACTATTATATGCCCAATAATATCCGCTTTGCCGCAAGCTCCGACTTTACCGGAGTCGTCTCCGTGCCCATTGTCGTGACCGCCACCGACGGCAGTCATTTTGACAGCATGCTCAACTTTGTCGTCTCCGGCAGCGGCGGAGGCGGCGGCGAACCCCTGCACTACAGCGTGGAGCCGGAACGCCGCGTCTACCTCATAGGCGCTGACTTCACCGACGCCGGATATGCCGCAATAGGGCGCGAGGTCTATCGCGTACACTTCGATTCCCTTCCGCCTTCATCCGCAGGTACATTATATTATAATGACAACGTCGCGATCACGACCAAGAGCTATGACGAGTATTACCGCCACCAGCTTGACAACATAAGCTTCCTCGCAAACGCCGGCTTTACGGGAACTGTGACGTTTTCCTTCACCGGCTACCCGGTCGACTACAGCCGCATCAAGGGCAACTCCTTCCACGGCACAGTGACGATCACCTCAAAGGCGGCCGCCGTTGAGCAGAAGCCGATCGGCGGCACGTCGGTTTTCCTCAACTACTCGTCCTCCGGCACGGTTATCCATGTCAGCCTGCAGGATATCCTCAGCGCCGTCGGAAACTCGCTCCCCGGCTCCGCCTCGACCATCACCTTCTCACGGCCGAACGACACGGCGGGACGTCTTTGCATGGACTTTGTCTCCATCTCGCAGTACACCGAGCTTGACGCCGGCAAGTCCTATCCGATCGGCGACGTTCTGCGCATCTCCTTCCTGCCCAAGGCGGGTTTCTCCGGTTCGGAACGCATTGACTACACCGTTCGCGACTCTGCCGGCAACAGCTACGGCGGCAACATCGTGTTCAGCGTCACGCCTCCGACGCGCTCGCAGTATTTCACGGATATGCAGAACTTTGTGTGGGCGATCCCGGCGGCAGACTTCTTCCGCGCCTACAAAACCGTGCTCGGTGTTTCCTCCTACGAATTCGCTCCCGCGGCGGGAATGCGGCGCGGCGACTTCATCCTTATGCTCAACCGTCTCTTCTCCTTCCCCGACGCCTGGACGACCGTGAGCTTTGACGACGTCGACGGCTCGGTCTACTATGCCTCTGCCATCGCGAACGCCAAGGCGATCGGCATCGTCACAGGCACGCCCACACAGGTCGAGATCCCGCAGGAGCCCCCCGAACCCGTTGAAGGTGAGGAGGAAGCAGAGCCGGTCATACCCGAGCCGGTATATGTTACGCGCCTCTACTTCGACCCCAACGGCGCGATCACCCGCGAAGAGGCCGCGCTTTACATCTACCGCGCACTGCTCTGGTCCGGCAGAAAGATCGAGCCCGGCACCTATTCCGACATCTACGAGTTCAAGGACAGGGACGACGTCACGCCCTCCGCGCTGGAGGGGCTTGCCGCTCTCGTCCGCCTCGGCGTCATCAACGGCGACTACCTCCACCTCTACCCCACCAAGCCTCTGACGCGCGCGCAGGCTGTCACCATGCTCTACCGGGCTCTGACCTGAAAACCAAATCGCAAAAAGAAACGGGAGTTTTTCCCGTTTCTTTTTTATCAATTAAAATTTATTGTTTTTCAATAATTTTCTGTTGACAAACAGAAAACAGTGTGTTATGCTCACGGCAGAGAGGGGCGATGGGTTTGAATTGGAACAAGGACAAAAGCGTGGTGCTGTCACAGGTTTGCATCGCGGTCTTCGCGCTGTGTCTTCTTGCGCTGGACATTGGAGCGTACCGTCTGGCGTCATGGTTCGTGCAGCTCCGTCTGCACGACTGGCGGCTCGGCGCGCTGCTGATGGTGTCGATCTACTCCGGCAGCGTGCTGGCGTGGCTGTGCCTGTACCGGTTGTGGAAGCTGCTCGGCAATGTGCGCCGCGGTGAGCTGTTCGTTCCGGAGAACGTGCGCTGTATGCGGGTCGTGAGCTGGTGCTGTGCTCTCGCGGCGGGCATCTGCGCACTCAGCGCGCTGTACTATCCGCCGTTTCTGTTTGTCGCGGTCGCGGCGGGCTTTATGGCGCTGATCGTCCGCATCGTGAAAAACGCCTTCGAGCAGGCGATCGCGATGAAGGACGAGCTGGATCTGACGGTTTAGGGAGGCGCGGCTATGGAAATACTGGTCAACCTCGACGTGATGATGGCCAAGCGCAAGATTTCCGGCGGCGAGCTCGCCGAGCGCGTGGGCATCACACCGGCAAACCTGTCTATACTGAAGACCGGCAAGGCGAAAGCGATCCGATTTTCGACGCTGATGGCGCTCTGCCATGAGCTTCAGTGCCAGCCCGGCGACATTTTGGAATTTAAGGAATAAAAGGAGAATCGAATATGGAAAGACTTCAACCGGAGGGCGCGGCGCTCTCGGGCGGTATCACTGCGCCCAAATTTGCCGTTTCGGCGCCGGAGGCGGCGTTTTCCGCCACGGTCAGCGAGCGCATCGGAGCGTTCGCAATGTATCCGCTCGCATACATTTATATATTGATGTATGACAAGCTCATGAGCGACA
>JAFZQQ010000326.1 GCA_017620315.1 Oscillospiraceae bacterium
ACTCTGGACAGGGTGTTGGCGTCGCCGGACAGCGTTACCGATTCAACGTCAAGCGAGTAATCGAAGCTGCTCAGGCGAACGCCCGGCTGCTCTTCAAATCCTACCGTCAGAGGCACGTCGGTTGCGGAGATAACAGGCATGGTGACCTGGATGGTATTACTGGACGAGTGGATATTACGCTTTTCAAGGGGATTTCCGTTGTAGTCGTAAAGCTCGTATTCAAGCAGTTCAACTATCGTGGAATGAGCGTTTTCGATATTGAGAGTGACTTGAGCATAGCTTACCTTTATTACGTCGCTCTGTTGACCCCAGATCGAGATCGTATCCGGAAGCATCTGAACTCCGCCGGCAACGTATCCGTCAGCGACATTTCCGACAAGCTTGCAGCGTACCTCGATATCGTTCCTGCGGAAAAGCTGGCCTATCTTGACGGACACGGTCTGAACCGCAGGCGAACGCACGGATATCTGGCTTTTATTAATGTTTGGAGGAGTTATAATCGTGTAACTGACCATCTGCGTCCCTGCGGTGCTCACCGAGCCGAGATCCGCAATGATCCTGACGTCCTCTGCATCGAAGCCGAAAACCATATTGCGCGGCATTCCGAGCACAAGATCGACCGTCGGACGCTCCTCTGAGCTGACAAGTACAAGTCCTTTGCTGGCAAGCGCGGCGTCGGCATTGAGAAACTCGACGGAGATACCCTCGATATTCACCTCGACGTCAGAATCATTGTTCACATAGAACCACAGAATAAAAGCGACAAGAATGGAGACTGTGATATAGAAGGCCTTGCGCCCGTTACTTATCTGCATTGCCGTCCGCCTCCTTTCCCTTTTTACGCGACCACGGAAGGCGCAGCTTCAGCTTGGACGAGTTTTCTTCGTCGGAGGACTGCGGTATCAGCTCGTTCGTAAGCAGCTTCTCAAGCGTCTGTCCGGTCAGATGGCGCTTGAGCATTCCGCGTATCGCGACGGAGATCGCACCCGTTTCCTCGGATACTATCACGATGACAGCGTCGGAGTTCTCACTCATACCAAGACCGGCGCGGTGCCTTGTTCCAAGATCGCTGCTGATATTGGTGTTATGCGTCAACGGAAGTATGCAGCCGGCGGCATAAAGTCTGCCGTCGCGCATGACGACAGCACCGTCGTGTAACGCGGCCTTAACAAAGAAAATGTTTTTCAAAAGCTCAGGCGACACCCTTGCATCGACTATCGTTCCGCTGCGGATAATATCGTCCAGCCTGTTTTCCCTTTCAAATACGATCAGCACTCCGGTGTGAGATGAGGACATCTCCACGCACGCCTTAACTGTGCTGGCGATCGTTGTGCTAAGCGTACCCGCCTGTTGTGCGCGGACAAACGGGTTGAGCCGCCCCAAACGGCTCGAGCCCACCTGCTCAAGCAAACGTCTAAGCTCCGGCTGGAAAAGAACGATCAGAGCCAGAACGCCCCATGTTACTATATTTCTGAGAATAAAATTGATGCTGTTAAGCTCGAGCGCATACGAGAGCGCAAGTGCAACAAGAAATATGACAACACCTCTTCCGAGGTTTGCCGCACGGGAATGCCCAAGCAGCTTCAGCGCACGATAAAGCAGATACGCCATCAACACTATATCGAGCCAGTCGGTCAACTTGATGGTCCCGATATAGCGGATCACATTTTCAAGCAGCGTCGACATGTATTCCATCAGATTACTCCTCATCCTGTCTTGATTCTCATGCCGCATTCTAACTTATTCTAATATAAGCTCAAGAAAAAAGCAACGGGGAGAGAAGTGAATTTTCCATTAATTCTGAAAAAGAAATTGTATTACTTCTACAGTATTCCACGCATAGCTTTAAGGAACACGTCGATATCGGCATTTTGCTCAAAAGCCGATACGCTCAGTCTCACAGTGCCTCCGTCCAGCGTTCCGCCGCTGCGGTGTGCAAGCGGCGCGCAGTGATAGCCTGCCCGAACAGCGATATTGAGCCGGGCAAGCGCCTCTGAAATATCCTCGCATTCCCTTCCGCTTACCGTGAATGAAAGAACGCCGAGCTGCGCCGCATAGTCCTCCGACAAATAGACCTTCACGCCCTTCATGCCCGAAAGCCCCTCTGCTGCGCGTCTCACAAGAGACCTGGCGTGATTTGCTATACGCTCGGGCGTAACGGAGCTTATATAGCGCAGTCCCGCCTCAAGCCCCGCAATCCCTGGCATATTGTGTGTGCCCGCCTCAAGCCTGTCCGGAAGGAACATCGGCATCTCCTGCCTGAGCGATTCGCTTCCTGTACCTCCCTCTATAAGCGTTAATGGGTCAGCTCCGCAGAGAAGAAGTCCTGTTCCCTGCGGCCCATACAGCCCCTTGTGCCCGGGCATGGCAACAAATGCAGCGCCAAGCTCACTCATGTTTAGCCGAAGCGCTCCCGCAGACTGAGACGCATCAACTATCAGCGGGATGCCCGCTTCTGCGCAAAGCGACGCTATCTCACCTACAGGGAGTACATAGCCGTATACATTAGAGCAAACGGTGCATATTGCGGCGTCGGCCCCCTTCCGAAGCGACGCCGCAAAAGCATCGATACATGCTTGCTTATCAAAAAGCGGTGAGACTGCAACAGAGACGTCAGCACCCAGAGCATACAGTGGGCGAGTTACCGCATTGTGCTCATATCCTGAAATGATTACCTTGCCGCCGCGGGGAACAAGGCTTTTTATCGCGATATTCAGACCGTGCGTAGCGTTCATCGTTAGAATCACACGTTCCGGCTCGCCGACGCCAAACATCTCTGCGGCAAGCGATCTACAGCTGTACAGCGTTTCCTCTGCCGCACGGGCGCTTCTGTAACCTCCGCGGCCCGGCGAGCTCATCGTGCGCATGGCGTTCATCACAGCCTCGCGGACAGAAGAAGGCTTTCTGAAGGTAGTCGCGGCACTGTCCAGATAGATCACAACGCCACCTCCTGCCTTTGACCGTTTATAACATGGAAGGCCTTTACGGGGTGCTGGCCGGAGCTTCTGAGGAGCTCCGAAGCCCTCTTGAATTGCCGCGACGGAACCTGCAAGGTATAGCCGCAGCCGTTTCCCGTTATCGCCGCACCGGCGCGGTGAATACTGACATATATACCTGAACGCTCAAGCACCTGCGCCATTCTCTGGGCGTGGGTAACCGAACGGGCTGTAAAGATAAAATGATCCATAGGTCATACCCCCTCTACCGCATAATATGAAGCATGACCGCACTCTGTTACCTGAAGTATACAGCATAAAACAGAGGACGCTTACGAACGTCCTCTGCTCAAGGCTTTCATTTGGCTTTTTCAAGCAGAACTACCGCGTGAGCGGCTATTCCCGCTCCTTTTCCTGTAAAACCAAGTCCCTCCTCCGTCGTGGCCTTAACGCTTACGCATGAGGGGTCTATGTTCAACACGCCGGCAATATTATCACGCATGACGGCACGATACGGAGATAGCTTAGGTCTTTGCGCAAGAATAGTCGAATCAACGTTTACGACAGTAAAGCCTTTTTCTCCGACCAAGGCGCAAACCCTGCGAGTGAGCTCAAGACTTGAGGCGCCTTCATATTCAGGGTCGTTATCCGGAAAAAGCACGCCTATATCGCCCATTGAAGCAGCGCCGAGCATAGCGTCCATTATTGCGTGAAGAAGTACGTCGGCATCGGAATGACCGTCAAGTCCCAGCTCAAAAGGTATGCTTGCGCCGCCGAGGATAAGCGCTCTTCCCCTGACGAGCCTGTGCACATCATATCCGTGCCCTATCCTTAGATTCGACATCTTTATTATCCTCCAATGAAAGAAGGGATCCCTCAGGAATCCCTTCTTGAAAGAATAGCTTCGGCAATAATCATATCCAG
This sequence comes from Oscillospiraceae bacterium, assembly GCA_017620315.1. Lineage (GTDB taxonomy): Bacteria > Bacillota > Clostridia > Oscillospirales > Oscillospiraceae > Hominicoprocola. The sequence goes on from JAFZQQ010000326.1 coordinate 3,861, forward strand.
AGGTGTTGTTATCTTAATGTTTTGCTCAGAACCATCTGTCAAGTAAATCTGCTTTCCAAGCCTTTCAACAGCTGAGCAATCATCGGTCAGCTTTACGTCAGCATCAAACGCGGATTTGAGCGCTGCACGCAGCAACTGGGCATCGAATACCTGCGGAGTTTGAATTGCAAACAAGGTTGAGCGATCCGGCGTTTCTCTGACCATGCTGTTGAAAGCCACCTTTACAGTATCCTTGACCGGTATAGCGGGAGCCGCGGCTGAATTGACCCGTGCCGCCTCTACCACGTTGTTTATCAACTCAGGCGTCGCGAAAGGACGTGCTCCGTCGTGCACGGCAAGAAGATCCGCATCGGGATTTGCTTCCGCAGCGGCTCGCATGACGGACTCTGTGCGTGTTTTGCCGCCGATGATGACCTTAACAGGTTTTTTTATGTCATACGTCTTACAAATCTCGGCAAATCTGAGCATATCCTCCTCACGCGAAGCAATAATGATCTCGTTTATGCTTTCGGCAGCGTCTATTGCCAGCAAAGTGCGGGCTATTACTGGCTTGCCTCCCAGAGGAAGCAGAAGCTTGTTCTCACCCTCCATACGCTGCGAGGAACCGGCAGCGGCAATGAGTGCGGAGCAATACGGATGTGAAGGACGATGGTTAGGAAACAGTTTTTTCCATAGTTTCATGTTGAAGTTCGATCTCCCTGTCAAGCCGTGCATTTACACCGCTTTATCATTTTTCAGCATCTCTGCGTTAACGCGCGCCTCAGCAGCCGGATAATCGACGCTTTCCGCAAGCACTATCTCCGAAATGAGGATCTGCTTTGCGCAATGAAGCATCTTTCTTTCGCCGTTTGAAAGCCCTCGCTCATTATCCCTGTGCATTAGCGCCTTTATGACTCCGGCAACCTCGACCAAATCTCCGCTTTTGATTCGTTCCATATTTTCACGGTAGCGGTGGTTCCAGTTGGCAGTCATGTCTATGCTCAGGCTCGGGATCAGTTTTATCACGTTTTCAATGGCCTCAACTGTTGAAACGCAGCGAATGCCGATCATATCGCAGTTACCTGTCGGTATTTTAAGCGTAAGGCCGGAAATGGGCATCTTGAATACATAGAAAGGGGTGAGACTACCGCTGATCTTCTCTTCGACAATGTCTTCGATAACGCCGGCTCCGTGCATCGGATGCACGATCTTATCCCCGATCTGATACATTCCTTGCCCACCTCCTTTTCGCCCTGTTGCGGTACAAGCGCCTGATACAACACTGAAATTCTAATGCTGTTTATAGTAATCCTAAAAGAGTATATCGCTTTTTCCAAAATTTTTCAAGTATCAAAAAGGCAAAAAAGGACGACGTATTTTTGTTAACGTCGTCCTTTTTATCAAGCAAAGATCACTTATTGCTCTTTCTCCATATGTGCATCTTTTCTGCTTCGGCTATCAGCTCGTCGCGGAAGTCGGGATGCGCTATCGAAATAAGCGCCTCCGCCCTCTCCCAAGTGGACAGTCCCTTCAGATTGACCATACCGTACTCGGTGACAACATACTGTGTGCAGGAGCGCGGATCTGTCGCAATAGAGCCCGGAGTGAGCGTCGGAACGATACGGCTCTTGACACTGCCGTCCTTTCCCTTCACAGTCGAGGACATGCAGATGAAGCTCTTCCCTCCTTTGGAAAGATAGGCTCCCATGCAGAAATCAAGCTGGCCTCCTGTACCGGATATGTGCTTTACACCTGCGGATTCGGCATTTATCTGACCGAAAAGATCACAGTCAATGGCATTGTTTATAGAAATAAAATTATCGATCTGCGCAATGACTCTCACATCGTTGGTATAATCGACCGGCGCCGCCATAACGTCTGGGTTCCTGTCCATATAATCGTACATTTTCTGGGTTCCGGCAGCGAATGCGAAAACCTGCCTGCCCTTGTCAAGCGCTTTGTTTCTGCCGGTTATCTTTCCGGCGAGGGCAAGATCGACAAAGCCGTCAACATACATCTCCGTATGAGCGGAGAGATCCTTGAGATCTGAGGTCGCAAGCACAGAGCCGATGGTATTGGGCATACCTCCGATCCCGAGCTGCAGGCATGCGCCGTTCGGGATCTCTGGAACGACAAGATTGGCAACGGCAACATCCACAGGAGTCGGATCAGCGGCAGGAGGAAGCGCGCCGACAGGGGGATTTTCGCCCTCTACAACATAGTCGACGTCGTTGATGTTGATCTCGGTACCGGTCAAGCCAAAGACCCAAGGCTGATTCTTATTTACCTCAACGATTATCTTTTTTGCCCGAGACAGCATATCGGCAAGGTGTGAAGCGCCGAGCGCAAAGCTGAAATTGCCGTGCTTATCCATGGGAGCGGCCTGTATCATAGCGACGTCTACCTTTGCGTTTCCGTCGCGATAAAAGCGAGGAAGCTCACTGTAGCGCATCGGAGAAAAGAAGCCCTTTCCGGCGCCGATTATCTTGCGGTCTATACCCGTGCAGTGCCAGGAGTGCCAGATAAAGTGACCGTTTCCATCCTCGGCCTCGGCGACGGCAGGCATCCAGAGCGTAACGCCGCCGCGGAATTTTACGTCCTTGAGCTCTTCCTTGCGCTTGGCAAGTGCTTTGTCCAGAGTATAGGGGTGATTCGTGCACCAGCCGTAATCTACCCAGTCGCCGGACTTGACAAGCTTTACAGCCTCATCTGCAGTGGTGAGCTTCTGTTGATAAAGCGCAGTGTAATCCATGGATAATCTCCTTCCTTTTATAAAGAGGACAGGCTGCGCCTGTCCTCTTTTAATTAATAAGATTGTACTGTGTTATTCCTCAACGGGAGTCTCCGCAGCGGGAGCTTCCTCAGCGGGAGCCTCATCGGCACTCTCAGTCGGATCTGCCGAGTCGGAAGCGGACGGAGTGAGTATCTCGCGTATGCTCAGGGAGATCTTCTGCTTGTCCTCGTCGACCGCAGTGATCTTTGCGTCGACCATCTGCCCCTCGGTGAGCACATCGCCGGGTTTGCCGATACGCTTGTCGGCAATCTGAGAAATGTGGATCAGGCCATCGACTCCGGGAACGACCTCGGCGAATGCGCCGAAGGTCATAAGCTTGACAATGCGAACATTGGCAATGTCTCCGACCTTGTAGGTCTTCATAAAGACGTCCCAAGGATTCTGGGAGCGATCCTTGACACCGAGCGAGATCTTGTGCTTTTCGGCGTCGAAGGATATGACATAGACGTCGAGCTGGTCGCCGACCTTAACGACCTCAGAGGGATGCTTGATACGGCTCCAGGAGAGCTCGGAAATGTGAACCATACCGTCAACGCCGCCGATATCGACGAACACGCCATAGCTGGTCATAGACTTGACGATGCCGTTGTAGTGCTTGCCGACCTCAATGCTGTTCCAAACCTCGGCCTGCGCGACTGCGCGGAGCTCGCTCTGCACGCTGCGAATCGAGCCGACGACGCGGCGACGGGGACGATTGACCTCGGTGACGCGCAGCTTGACAGGCTGCTTGACCATTGCACTAAGATCCGCGTCACGGGGCTGGCCGCTCTGGGATGCGGGCACAAACACCCTGACGCCTTTGACGGAGACTACGATACCGCCCTTGTTGACCTCGGAGACGATACCGTCAAGAACGGTCTTCTCCTCTACTGCCTTCTCAATGTCCTCCCACACCTTGACAGCGTCAAGGCGCTTCTTGGACAGCGTCGCATAACCCTCGACATCGTTGACGCGGACAATGTAGGTCTCGATCTCGTCGCCGACGTGAACAATGTCCTCGACCTTGGCGTCGGGATCCGCGCTGAGTTCGGAAATGGGGATGTAGCCTGCCTGCTTGCAGCCGAGATCGACCTGGATCTCGGTGGTGCCGATGGACGTGACGATACCGGTCACCTTGTCGCCGGTATTGAGCGTCTTGAAGGTCTTCTCCAGCATCTCCTCAAAGGACTCGCCCTCGGCCGCTTTGGTTTCGTTCTTGATTTCTTCCGTCATGGTTGCATATACCTCCTTAATGATGCTCGCAGGCGTTGATGCGCCGGCGGTAAGTCCCGCAGTGATGCAACCAATGAAGACGTCCGGCGAGAGCTCGTCCGCAGTTTCGATTGAAACGACCCTTGGACAAGCCTCTTTGCATATCTCTGTCAAATGTCTCGTGTTAGCGCTTTTGCGGTCTCCGACTACCACCATAACGTCGACCTTGGAAGCCAAATCTGCCGCCTCAGCCTGACGTCTCTGCGTAGCGTTGCATATTGTAACACAAACTTTTAAATTTGTACACTCTTTTTTTGCAAAATTTAAGCACTTTTCCCAAAGTGATCGGACACATGTCGTTTGAGCTGCGATAAGAGTGGGTTTATCGTTATCAAAACCCTCACTATTAATATATTTTTTCAACGATTCAAGGCTGTCACAAACCGCGGTTCTTTGGCAAAAACCGGCAATTCCAATGACCTCGGGATGCCTCGGCTCACCTATTATAATGACCTGATCCCCATCCGCGTCCGCTTTTGCAACCAACTGCTGTATGTGACGGACGTTGGGACAAGTTGCGTCAACTATATCGGCGCCGCGCTCGGCAAGTCTCAAAAGCACCTCGCGGCGTTCACCATGAGAGCGTATGACGACAGCTTCTCCCTCGCGCGCCTCGTCCGGAGATGCTATGCAGCGCATCCCAAGGCTTTTCAGATTGTCAATTACGATATCGTTATGGATCAGGCTTCCGAGCATTGCCCCGCTCCGCTCCCGCGCAGTGCGCTCGGCAAGCTCAATGGCGCGTTCAACACCGTAGCAGAAACCTGCGGACTGAGCAAGAATGACCTTTTTCATCACCTTTGATACCTGTGTCCAAGCTCATAGGCGCGGCGTATTACCTCATCGGCAAGACGCTGATATTCTTCTGACGTTCCGTGGCTTGTTTCTGCTTTGGGCTCGTACGGTTCACCGAATACGACCTCCGTCTGATGGAACAGCTTGTTTCCCCTCCCGACGTAAACCGGCAGAAGCGGCGCTCCCGTGTGCATTGAGATCATTACCACACCGCCTTTTGCCCTTGAATCGCCTTCATGCGATACTCTTGTTCCCTCAGGGAACACAAGAAGATGCTCGCCGTTGCGTATAGCCTTTATTGCGGTTTTGACCGCGCCAAGATCGCTGTGCCCCCGGTCGACCGGAAAAGCTCCGAGCTTCCTGAACAGCGGGCCGAGCAGCGGAGAGTCAAAAACTTCCTTCTTTGCCATAATTCTGACCTTGGTGTTTTTAGGAAGAGCCATGCAAATA
>JAFZQQ010000327.1 GCA_017620315.1 Oscillospiraceae bacterium
AAGCCCTCGCCCGTGACGCCCACGAAAAAGGCGGCTTCAACGGCGCGTGGCTCTATACAGAGCACGGCGAGATCGTCAGCAAGGGCGCCCTCGGCTGGCGCGACGCGGAGAACAAGCTGCCGATGACGGAGGATGCCATCTTCGAGATGGCGTCGATCACCAAGATGTTCACGGCAACGGCGGTGATGCTGCTTGTCAGAGAGGGTAAGCTGGGCCTTGATGACGAGTATGTGAAATACTTCCCCGATTACCCGTATCCCGGCGTCACGCTCCGGCATCTCCTGACCCACACGAGCGGTATGCCCGACTATGACGTCGAGGACTTGGTCGCCCCCGTTCTGGAGGAAGAAAAAAGGATCCCGCCGTGCGGCGAGATCATCGACCTGATGCGCAAGAGCGACGAGGAGCCGGTCGGCGCGCCGGGCGGAAAATTCTGCTACAGCGACGTCGGATACATGCTGCTTGCCAACGCGGTGGAAAAAGCTTCCGGCGTCAGCTTCGAGGAGTTCATGAAGGAAAACGTGTTCGAGCCCGCCGGCATGAAGGACTCCGGCATCTACCACACCCGCCGGGACGGCAGGCCCTCCGACCGCTTTGCGCGCAACATGGTTCTCGAAGACGGCAGCGAGGACAGCTTTGTCCCGTCTGATATCTGTGAAGAGACCGCGCCCTACGTGGTCGGCTCGGACGGCATGAACGGCTGCGACTACCTGTACACCACCATCTTCGACATGCTCGCATGGGACAGGGCGCTGCGGGAGGAAAAGGTTCTGACGAAAGAGGAGCAGCAGCTCATGTACACCACAGTGAAGCTCAATAACGGTGAAGACTATGCCGATGGGGACGGCGACGGCTACGGCTTTGGCTGGGCAATCAATCGTGATCCCGGGCTTGGTTTCATCGTTTGTCACAGCGGCGGAATGCCCGGTCTCGAAACCTGGTTTGAGCGTTTTGTCGACGCGGACAGAGTGCTTGTTTTCATGAGCTGCCGCGACCATACGGACGGCAGGGCTTTCTATGGCTTCAGTCAGGCTCTGGAAGACATCGCGCGCGACAAGGAACCCAAGCCGATCACAAGCCTTGACGACATTGTGGTGAAAGACCCCGACGAATCGAAGTGGGAGAGCTTCTGCGGCAGATACGAGCATCCCGAGGACAGCGATTTCATCATCGATGAGGTTTTCATGAAGGACGGCGAGCTCTATGCCAACGCCATCGACGACGAGGGCGACGAAATGAGCTTCCGTCTTTACCCCATCGGCGAGAATGAGTTCGGCAGAAAGGGCGGTATGCTCGACCTCACCTTCGGCGACGGCTGCCTGATGTTCGACGGTCTCACCTGCAAAAAGCTATAAAAGCAACAGCAAAAAACAGAGGAGACGCCGACATGATCTTATTGGTAATGGACATTCAGAAGGGTATCGCCAACGACAGCCTGTATGCGTTTGAGCGTTTTCGGAAGAATACGCTCGCGCTCGTGGAGGCGGCACGTAAAAACAATGTGGAAATCATCCATGTGCAGCATGACGACGGCCCGGGCTCCGGCTTTACGGAGGGAGACGAGGACTTTGAGATCGCGGATTACATCGCCCCGCGCGAGAGCGAGAAGCGCTTTGTGAAAACAAGGGGCAGCTGCTTCAGCAATCCCGAGTTTGCGGACTATGTGGAGTCGTTGAACGATAAGCATTTGATGATCATCGGACTGATGACGAATTACTGTGTGGACGCAACCGTGCGGGCGGCGGTCGAGCGGGGCTTTTTCATTGTGATCCCGGAGGGCGCAAATTCCACCGACGACAACGATTACATGGATGCGGAAACGACCTGCCGATATTACAACGAGCTGATCTGGCCGGGAAGCTACGCGGACTGCGTGACGCTTGAGCAGGCCCTTGCCATGCTGGAGGGAAAGCAATAATACGGGCAAAGGAGAATGATTTATGCTGCATCTGGAAAAAGTGACTTATAAAAACTTTGACGACGTGACCGACCTGACCATATTTGAGTCGCAGTACCCTTTCGTCGCCGACAACGAGGAGAGCCTTGCGGAGGCCTATCTCGCTATTTCATCGGGCGAGGCTTACGCCTACCCCTTCGCCGTCTATGACGGCGAGACGCTGGTCGGCTTTGTGATGATCGGGTATAACGAAGCCGCGATCGAGGGACCGGACGCGCTCGAAATCCTGAAAAACAACTATTCGCTCTGGCGCCTGATGATCGACAAGCGCTATCAGAAACAGGGCTTCGGCAGGGAAGCGGTGCGGCTCGCGCTGGAATTTGTCCGGACCCGTCCCTACGGGAAGGTAGAGGCCTGCGTCACGTCCTACAACCCGGAGAATGAAGTGGCGAAAAAGCTGTACGCTTCCTTTGGCTTTGTGGAAAACGGCGACATGGACGGCGACGAGATAGTCGCCGTGCTCAAGCTGTAACGAAAAGAAAACTATCACCTTTTATTATTCCTGTATCATACATTTTATTGAACAGGTTCCTCGGAAGGAGGGAGGAACTATGCGCAAACTCTTGATTTATCTCAAACCTTATAAAGGCAGGATCGCGCTTGCGACCTTTCTGATGGCGGTTTCCGCGACCTGCAACCTGCTGCTGCCGACGCTGATGTCCAATGTGCTGGACAAGGGCTTTTACGGCGCGGCGGAGGCCGATACCTTCGGCTATATCGTCAAAACCGCGGCATGGATGCTGGGCATCTCTCTTGTGAGCCTGGTCTCCGTGGCGGGGGGCTATTGGGTGGTCTATCACGTTGTTTCGGGCTATACCTGCGCGCTCCGCTCCGCGCTGTTCCGCAAGGTGCACACCATGACGCTTGAGGAGGTCGGCCGTATCGGCGCCTCCAATCTTGTCACGCGCTCCACGCACGACGTCAGCACGCTCAACGAGATCATCTCCATGCTCTGCGGAGGCATTCTGATCATTCCACTCATGTTTCTCGGCGGCGTCTTTCTGTGCATGCGAAAGGATGTTTTCCTTTCCCTTGTGATCCTCTGCGTCGTTCCCCTGCTGATCGGAACGGGACTTCTTGTGAGCGGCAGGATCGAGCATCTTTGGGAGGTTTCGGACGAATACTGCGACAA
>JAFZQQ010000328.1 GCA_017620315.1 Oscillospiraceae bacterium
CCTACGGTTCAAGGCTCCCTCATTGAACCGAAATGGGTTTTCGCGTCGCGCTGCCGGACCGGCGCAAGAGGTTTGAATACTGCCATCCACGCATGCCGCTTGCGCTGCTGCCCTGCGCACCGCAGCCGTTGTGCCCCGCGGCAGCCGCGCCTAATGCGGCGGGATAATTTACACCTCACGGCGGCGCGCTGCCGTCTTGCCTCGCCCTTTGGGCGAGGTGGCGTGAGCGATGCGAGCGTCGGAGAGGGCGTCGTAATCGCGGTTGCCGGCGGCTGTCGCGCGCCTAAAAGCTGTCATTGCGAGCCGGTGCGCACACCGGCGTGGCAATCCGTATTCCTTAGCTATAGAGAACGGATTGCCACGGCGCTCCGCGCCTTGCAATGACATGTTGTTTTTATCATAAACAACCGCCGCCCAGAGCCTTTGAAACGGCTTTGGACGGCGGTGTTTCGTATTCTCGTTATCCCACGACTTTTCTGCCCTCGGACCAGACGGCTTTGATCGTGCTTTTGTCCATCAGGTAGATGCTGCGCTCGAATCGCTCGCGCAGGGTGAGCGTGCACACGGGCTCGGGGAGCGCGGAATCGTCCAGGACGATGGCATGCAGCGCCTCGCCCCTGGCGAAGCCGCCGTCCGCTCCGAACCAGCGGTGGCCCGCGGTCGAGCCGAGGTAGTACGCCTCGTCGACGCCGAGGAAGGCGTCGCGCCCGTCGGTCTGGACCGCGCGCATCTTCGAGGCGCGGATGCTCATGGTGATGACGTTGTTCATCGCAAGCTGCGCGCCGCCCGCAATGTCCGAACCGAGCGTCACCCAAACGCCCTCGCGCAGCAGCGTACGCACCGGCGCGATGCCGGAGCAGATATTGATATTCGAGTCGGCGCAGTGGGCGACCGCTACATTGTGCTTCAAAAGCGCCTCGCGCTCGCGCTCGTCGGAGTGGACGCAGTGCGCCATGACCGTGTGATCCTTCCAGAGCCCATGCTTTGCGTAGGTCTCCCAATATTGCCCGCAGTCCGGGCAAAGGCGCCGCACAAGCGCCATCTCATCCAGATTTTCGCTCAGGTGCGACTGCACGCGCAGTCCGCGTTCCTCCGCCAGCTTTCCCAGCCACGCCATCAGCTCGTCCGTGCAGGACGGTGTAAAGCGCGGCGTCAGAATGGGTTTGATGTATCGAAAGCCGTCGCAGCTGTCCAGCCAGCGCAGCGTTTCGCTCTTGCTCTGCTCCGTGGTCTCTCTCAAGGCCTCGCTGCCGCGGTCCATGTTGACCTTGCCGACGCAGCCGGTCACGCCCGCGCGCTCCAGCTCCTCCATCAGGATGAGCGTCGCGTCCGTATGCAGGGACGAGAACATGCACACGCGCGTCGTGCCGCCGGTGATCAGGTCCTTCGCAAGAGCGCGATAGACGCTTCGCGCATAATCCGTGTCGGCAAAGCGCGCCTCAGTCTTGAAGGTGTAGGTGTTCAGCCAGTCCATCAGCGGAAGATCCATACCCATCCCGAGCATGGGGTATTGCGGCGCATGCAGATGCATATCGGCAAAGGAGGGCATAACGAGCGCCTCGCCGTAATCGTACACCTCCGCCTCGCAGCTCTCCGGCGGCACGGCAAGCACGTCCGTTACCGTACCGTCGTCGGAAAGCATAAGCGCGCCGCGCTCCAGCGTGACAAGCTTCCCCAGCGCGGGGGCATAAACAATATTCCCTTTGATAAGTTTCACAAAATACCAACTCTTTCCGGCTATTGATTTGTCTATTATATCACAGAAGCGTATGGATAGCAAGCGTTTTGGGATGCATGGCGCAAGAGGCCTAAAATAATATATATTTTTTTTTGAAAAATACTGCCAATTCTGATATGATAACGTATCAACAAATGAAACACAAATCAAGGAGGCACACCACATGAAAGAGATGAACGAAAAGGATCTGGAGCTTGTGACCGGCGGGGCCGGCGAGCAGGGTTTCGGCAAATATCAGAATGAATTCAAGTCGTACTGGGAACAGAAAAAGAAAAAGGATCGCCGCTCGCCCCTTTGGAGGCTTGTCATGGACGACTATTATTACAGATGGAGCGTCAACGGTTACAAACCCGAATACCAGACATATATCGACGAATTGGAAAAAAAGAACAGGTATTGATGCCATTTGCGGCGCAGCCCGAAAAAAGGGCTGTGCCGTTTTTTCGTCATATTCGGGTTCGCCTGCGCATAGGTTTGTCCCGGAGGTGGTGCTCTGTGAACAGAACCGTAAAGCAGGCGGCGCGCGGCGCGGCGTCGCTCGCGCTGGCTGTCGTGACGCTGTGGGTCGCGGCAAGGGCGTCGACCGCGTCCGATCTCACCGAGGCGGTGCGAAGCCTTGGTGCAGACGAGCTTGCCCTTGCCCTGCTCCGCTTTGAGCGCGGAGAGCTTCTCACCGCGGGCGGGCTTTCTCTGCCCACGGCGCTCGCGCTGAACATGACTCCGCTGCTGCTTACCACCCCGCACACGGAGAGCAACGACAACCGGACGCGGGAGC
>JAFZQQ010000329.1 GCA_017620315.1 Oscillospiraceae bacterium
ATAAGAAATGGTGTAGCCGAGAGTAAACGTGTTTTCGTCCGGCATCACGACGATCTCGCCGACCATCTCACCCGTCTCCTTCAGCGCGACGGCAAGCAGGCAGGGCGTGTCCGCGGACAATACGTCGGCTCGGCGGCTTTGGATAAGCTCTTTTATGCCGGCCATGTCCTTCGTCTGCCCGCGCTGATACTTCGAGCAGAGCGGGTTGTTGCGGTAATCGTGCATGACGGAAGCGTCCTCCTCCGCGACGTTTCGGAGGATGAGCCGGTCTGTTTCGAGAAAGATCATCAGTTTTGCTCCTTAAAGTTCTGCACGGCTATTTGTACTTGAACACGACGATAAGCGTGAGCTGATTTGACGTTTCGCCGTCCTCGCCGTCCTCGTCGTCATCGTCGAGCGCTTCGAGCTTTTTGATGTAATCCTTCTCGGCCTCTGCGATATCGTCGCCGGCCTTCCGCAGAGCGGGGTAGAGCTCCCGGCACTTGTTGGGATTCTCCTCGGAAAGGACGGCCTCCAGGTAGCGGGCTTCGTCGTCGCCGCGCAGCTCAATCACCCAGTTGAACCAGTCGCTGCAAAAACCCTATCCGGCCGTAAAGCAGTATGTTAACGGAACGCGTATCATAGAGCCTACCTCCGCTGATCTTTCGATCGTATTATGCCATATCCAATCTTTTGAAGGCCGCATCTTATCTGTACAGCGGAATACCCTCCAGAATCCGGTCCACTTCGTCCGCGGAAACCGACAGCGAGCCGGTTCCTTCGCGCGCCTGCGCCATCTGCCGCAGGCAGCGGTCGGCCATCTCACCGTCGCCGGCCGCCTCGAAAAGCTGATGGCGGAACGCGGCGTCGGCATAGGCGGCGACATGATACTCCTCTTCACTCGGTGTGGAGAAGGGGTCTACGTCATAGTGCCAGTAATAGTAATGGTAGACCATGTCGCCGTAGTCCCCGTCGTGCAGGGAATATTCCATGCTGTTGTAGCGATCCCGCACAAAGGAACTGCGTACCTCGCTGACCAGGCGGACGACGGATACGACCGTGACAAAAGCCATCAGGACTATCAGTATATTCAGCAGCATGATTCTCGGGGCCTTCTTTGCCGCAGCTCGTTTCTCACGCACCGAGGATCACCTCCTCCACGCGGGCGGCCTTCCGGTTCTCCGAAAGCGCAAGGAATTCTTCCGCCTCATCCTCGCCCACGCCCAGATAAAGCCTCAGAACGCCCATGACGTTTGCGCGCATGTCCGCCACGCAGGCGAGATGGGCTTCGTTTTCGAGCGTCTGTTCGGCGCGGTCCGCGTATTCGATGAAGCTATCAATGGTCTGGCACAGACGCTGGATATCATAAGAGGCGCTGTACTTAATCCAGCTGTCCGTGTCGCTGTGCAGAAACAGCTTTTCCGTCTGGATGATGAGATCCTGATAACTCACCGCGCACCAGCACAGGTCGGAATAGTCCTCAAAGGGCGAGTTATATGTGCGCAGATCGTTGTACTCGAAGTAAGAAGCGAAGGACATATAGTTCCGTTCCGCCAGATAGCCTTCAAGCTGATCAATGACGGGCTCCGGATTTCTCTCCGCCGCGCGGCGGCGCGTCTTCTCGGGATACAGAGAGAGGTCCGACGAGACCGCCCACATTACCACGGAGGCGATCAGCAGAATCAGGATCACCACGACGCGAGGTATGGTCTGGGCATAGCGTTCCGCCTTGCCGACGACGTCGGCTTCGGTCGCGGCGTACTGTTTTCTGAAGTGAGCCATATCCTGATGATGGCGCTGCGCCTGCTCATTTGGCTGTCCGCAGTAAGAGCAGAAGCGTTCTTCAAGGCCGACTTCACCGCCGCAGTACGGGCACTTCATCAGATCATCCCTTTCTCTTTCAGAAATCGTTCGGCTTCGGCAAACGGCACGAAGCCGTCGCGGTCCAGCATCCGGCGGAATTCGGCGAACTCCTCATCCGTCATTGGAAACCGCGCCGCAAAGTCGTTCAGCAGAGGCGCGCGCATCTCTTCCAGAAGTTCGCGCTCCTCCGCGCTGAGACTGTTTTCGCGTTCGAGACGGTACAGCTCAAACTCGTCCGTGAAGAGCACGGCGAGGTCGCCGCTGCCGCGCTCCACTTCGCGCAGCGATGCTTCCGCGCAGTTCAGCGAGACCAGATATTCGCAGAAGGCGCGGCGCTTGTACTGCCAGACGTAGTGCCCGTCGGCAGATCCCTCCTCGTACAGCGCTCGCAGCGCGTCATAGTCTCCCGCGTCATAGCAGGCGTCCAGTTGGGGGAAGAATTCCCGCTGCCACAGGTATTCCGCTTTATCCGTTTTGGCCTCCGCCCGTTCCCGGGAAAGGTGCACTCCGAAGCCGACTGCAATTGCGAGGGCGAGAACAGCCGCGATGATCAGCAGACGCCTGTACAGCGCTTTCATGTGCGCCTTGCCCTTTCGTGCAGCCAGATCGCCCAGATTCTCAAGATCGCTGCGCACGGATTCCAGCTTGTCCATGTATTCGTCTTCCGCGACGGGGAGATTCATCGTACCGCAGTAGGGACAGTTCGGGATATTCGCGGCATAGTCCGCGCCGCAGCTTTTGCAGATGACGGTCTTTTCCGTCGACTCGTCAAAATGCTCTATGCCGTTTCGCTCGTTCATCCGCGTCCCTCCTCCCTGATCTGAGCAGGTAATTATCTAAAATATTATAACAGACTGAGAGGTCAAATACAAGGAAAGCGGCGCGATCACGCCGCTCGTGAACCGGATGTCCCCACTCGCTCGCCGCTTCGCGGCAACCGCTCGGGGATGACATTGTGAGGGTTCGAATCAGCCGCGTCGTAAAACAAAAGCAGCCCATCCTGCCGGATGGACTGCTTTTATTTGTCTGTGTTGCACCAAACGGTGTCCAGGCAAGGGTATTGATACCAAAAGGTGCCAAAAGTTGCTGACTACATGTCTTTTTTCTGATCTTTGTATGCCTTTTTTTGCGCGCAAGGAAAGCCCAAGAAAGGAAAAAACTAAAAATTTGCTATTTACCGAGATTGGAGAACCAGTTTTTCAGTTCCTCGCTCTTTTTGGCGACCGTTCGCCGAGCTTCGCTTCTAGTTTGCTTTTCATCAGATGGGCCTCCCCTGCTGCCTGTAGTTATAAATAGTATTCCTTTCCTTCATAATCCTGAAGCCACTTCTCGAATGCGTCCGGAGTAACATAGTAACGTTTGCCGATCTTAATGCTTGGGAATGTCTCCGAATGAAACAGGTCATAGTATGGTGAAAAGTCTGCATCTTCATCGAACTCCGATCCACTATGTTCGTATTTCCAGTGCCCGTAGGACGAATGCCAGTGTCCGCACAGGATCGTCTTTTCCTCCATGCAGCTCTGCGCTGCATCCATACCGTTATACCACCGGGCTCGTTTCCACTCGATCGGATCGACGTCGCGCCATTCTGCAATGTAGCTGAAACCGGTTTTGCGGTCTGAAACACAC
>JAFZQQ010000330.1 GCA_017620315.1 Oscillospiraceae bacterium
GACTATCACTTCAACTCCATCGCCGGCGGCACGGACATCAACGGCTGCTTCGGCATCGGAAACATGATGATCCCGGTCTACAGCGGCGAGCTCAGCGCCCTCGGTCTCGGCGAAAAGGTGGAGTGCTACGATGAAAACGGCAAGCCCATCCGCGACCGCGAGGGCGAGCTTGTGTGCGAAAAGCCCATCCCCTCCATGCCGCTTTGCTTCTGGGACGATCCCAAGGGCGAGCGCTACTTCAACGCCTATTTCACCGTGTACCCCGGCATCTGGCGCCACGGCGACTATGTCATCCTGCACGGCAACACCGGCGGCCTGACCTTCTGCGGACGCAGCGACTCCATCCTCAAGCCCTCTGGCGTGCGCATCGGCACCGCGGAGATCTACAATCAGGTCAACTCGCTGCCCGAGGTCGAGGACTCGCTCGCCGTCGGCCAGAACATCGCCGGCGACCAGCGCATCGTGCTGTTCGTCAAGTGCCGCCCCGGCTATGCGCTCGACGACGAGCTCATAAAGAAGATCAAGACCACGCTGCGCACCAAGGCGTCCCCGCGCCACGTGCCCGCGGTCATCATGGAGACCCCGGAGATCCCCACCACGCTCAACGGCAAGAAGGTCGAGGGCGCGGTGACGAACATCCTCAACGGCCGCCCCGTCGGCAACCGCGACGCCCTCTCCAACCCCGAGAGCCTAAAGTTCTACGAGGACGCCCTTCCGAAGCTGCAAAGCTGAACTGCTCCGAAAACAATAAAACGACCTGTGCGGCAGCGAAATGACTGCGCACAGGCCGTTTTGCGTCTTTTCCTTTTTTATTCGATCCACTCCATCTGGAACATCAGCTTGGACATGGACCACGCGCTTTTGATGTCGAAGACCGCGCCGTCCTGATTGACCTTGGGATTGCTCAACGTCTCCGCCCAGCGGGGGTCGAGCTGTTCGAGGCGGTAGCGCATGCCGGCGGGCGCGCCGTTGAGCGCGTCCTTGCGGGAGAAGGGGATGTGCCTCCCGTTGTCCTTGTCGTTTCGGATGGCCGCAAGCGCGCACATGATCTGGATGCGGTTCGCGCGTTCGACGGCGTTCTCGCGGTGCAGAAGGCCGTTTTTCACAATGAATTTGCCGTAGCGAGCGAAGGCCTCGCCGGGACACATGATGAGGTCGGTCAGCACGGCGGAGCCCATGAAGCGGTTCGGCCAGCGTGTTCCGAGCTCGGCGGCGAGCGCGCGCACGTTCTCGCTGGGATTCCAGAGCACCGTTTCCATCAGGCACTTTTCAAGCAGCTCCGCCGCGTTCATGTCCCACTGCTTGACGTTCCTGTCGGGGACAAGGCGGTCGAATTCGTCCATGTGCTCCGCAAGCCACATCCATTCCTCGCGCAGCTTGTCGGAGTATTTGCCATAGGCGGCGTAGACCGTGTGCGAAAGCGTCAGCATCTCCGCCTGCGTCAGCTCCTGTCTGCCGCGCTCAAGCGCTTCGGTGTAGGCGCTGTGCAGCGCCTGCGCCGCCATGTCCGCCGCAAGCGCGGAGTCCACGCCCTCAAGACAGGGCGGGCAGTCCGGACGGCGCTCAAGCTCCTCCGTCCACAGCGCGCGGCTGCCCTCGTCCTCCATCCGCGCCAGCGCGCGCAGCGCGGCGTCGCGGCTCTTGCCGGTCTCGGTGCGGTAAAGCTCTTGAAGCAGCTCCGCGTTGTCCTGCGAGACGCCGAGCGCGGCGATGACCGCCTCGCGCAGCTCTCTCTCGCACTTCGGGAGGATGGACAGCAGCCATTTGTTCTCCTCTGCTCCCGCGAGCCTCGCCACCCAATAGACGCGGCGCTCCATCTCACGTCTGCCGTCCGGACAGTCCGGGCGGAAGCCTTCCTTTAAAAACGGCACGGCGCGTCTGCCCTGCTTGGTCAGCACGGCGGCAAAAAGCTCCTCCATCTCCTCATGCGTGTCGCCCAGAGCGGAGGCGAGATAGGGCAGCACACGGCTGTCGCCGAAAAGCTCCGGGCTCTCCGCCCAGTATTCGCCGAGTATGGATATGCGGGCGCTGCCGCTGTTTTGAAGCGCGGCGATGAGCGGACGCAGCTTGCTGTAGGGCGCGCCGGTCTCGCTTCCGGAGCCGCCCCTAAGCGGGACAAGGTCGCCCCAGACGAAGGTCTCGCCGTTTTCCCTCACCGTGGCGCGCACAATGTCCAGCGCCTCAAGCAGCAGCGCGGGGCGCTCCTCCGGAAGCGCGGTCATCATGGCGCAGACCGCGCGGTAAATGCGCCCGCCCGCGCCGCCGTCCGAAGCCAGCTCGGCGAACGCCTCCACGGCGCCCATGAGCCGGAAATCCTCGGAGACCGTATCCGTTCCGGCGGAGGCCAGCTCCTCAAGCCGGTCTCTCAGGTTGTACAGCAGTTCCATCTTCATACAAATGCCTCAGAATTGCAGGCGGGTGATCCCGCTCTTTCTTATAACGCTGTAGGGCTGGAGGCAGTACCTCCCGTCGTCCTCGTCGCAGTAGACGAGTCCGAACAGCGCGTCGCCCTCCGCGGGCGGCCTTGACAGCACGCTCAATCTCAGCGCCGAGGCGCGGCCGGCGCCGCCGCCGCGGCGGTCGCGAAGGGCTATGCGCCCCTGCGTGCAGTCCTCAAGGGTCAGCGTGTCTTCAACATAACCGACTCTCCCCACGCGCACGAGCGCGGGGACGCTGCCCGGCAGAAGAGGGTCGCCGAGCTGCGCCGCGGCGTATTTCACCACATCGGCTATGTGCTCTGAGGCGAGCTTCAGAACAGCGCCGATATCGTCGTCCGTCAGCTCGCTTGCCGAGTCGTCGTCCCACCACACGCGCGGGCAGGCGGCGGAGGGCGTTTCATAGAGCAGGGGCACGTCAAGCGCCGAAAAACAGCTGTCCTCCGCGGCGCCGCCCTTGGCGGAGCGCGTGTTGAGCGTATAGACAAAGTCTCCGTGCGTCAACTCCGCCCAGAAGCCGCGCTCGATATGCGCGCGGCGCGCTTCGTCATAGGTCACGTCGAAGGAGAGCTGGATGAGCTTTGCGTTCCTTCTGCACATGCCCACCTCGCGCAGCTCGTCCTCGTCCCACTCGCCGCCGAGCTGTTCATACAGCACCGGCTCCTCCATCGCGTAGCGCCCGGAGGTGAGCTGATCGCTCAAAAACGAGCGCGATCTCTCGGTAAACGCGTGCAGAGAGCACAGAAGCCGCAGCAGCTCGGCACGGCATTGCTTCACGTCCAGCCCCTCCTGACGGCAGCGGCGTTCACAGGCGGCGATCGCCTCGACCGTGTCGCGCGCGCCGAGAAGATCGCTGTTTCCGAGCTCCACGGAAAGCCGCTCCAGAGACTGCGCAGGAAGCTCGGATATCGAACCCAGGCCGCCGCGCAGCAGCTCGCTCATCATCTTTTCGACTTTTTCGAGCCCGTCGAGCTGGCGCTCCAGCTTTTTCTCCCGCATGGCGGTGCTCTGGCGGCGAACGCGCTCAAGCCGCGCCTCGGTCTTCGCCATCTCCGCCTCCTGCCGCGAGCGCATGCGCCAGACATAGGGCGGCGTTTCGCCGACCTTGAAGTGCTTGCCGGCAAGCACTTCATACATGAGCCCCAGCACGTGCTTGCAGGGCGACTGCTTCTCCGGGCAGGAGCAGCTGAACGCGGGCTCGGTGTCGGAAAGCGACCAGTCCACCGATACATAGTACGGATTGCGCGCGCTGCCGGTACATTCCGCCCAATAGGTCTTGTCGTCCTCTGTTTTCATGCGCGCGAAAAAACAGCCCTCCTCGGAGAGGGTGCGTCCGCTCTCAGCCGCCGCCTGTCCCGGCGCGCGGGATAGGATCCATTGTTCCGAGATCTGCATAAGAGGCTCCTCATTCTAATTTTTTCTTTTCTATATTTTACCATACCGGATAGCAAAATCAAGCTACATAACGCTTTTGTGTAAAATATTGCAGGCATGTCCCGGTTTTTTATGCAAATATGGCGGAACTAATTCTTGTAAAACCGCGTCTTATTTGTTATGCTGACAACTATTGGAAATGACACGGTAAACAGGAGATATGAAATGAGCAAAGGGAAACGTGAAATGAAAGAGAGCTCCGGCGGCGGTTTTCTGAGCGTGCTGCTTGTGCTTGCGCTGATCGGCGGAGGGCTTTACGCCGCGTGGCGGTTTCTGGTTCAGGAGCCCGCAAAGGCCGTCTCCGCGATGGGCGGCGAAGGCGCTCCCACCGCGGAGGACGAAGCGCCGACGGGCTACGCCCGCAAAAAGCACTGCTGGACCTTTCTTCTTGTCGGAACGGACAAGTCCGGCGCGAACACGGACAGCCTGATCCTTGTGCGCTATGACGCGGACGAGCAAACGGTCAATATGGCATCCATACCCCGCGATACCCGCGTGGACGTGCAGCGCAAGCTCAAAAAGATAAACGCCGCCTATGCCAACGGCGGCATGGGGCAGCTCAAGGAAGAGGTCTCGCGAACCTTCGGCATACCGATCGATTTCTACGCCAAGGTGAACGTCAAGGGCTTTGCGGCTTTGGTGGATGAGCTGGGCGGCGTGGACTTCGACGTCCCCTGCAACATGAACTACGACGACCCGGCGCAGGATCTCTCCATTCACTATCAAAAGGGTATGCAGCACCTCTCGGGGCAGCAGGCGCTTGAGGTTTGCCGCTTCCGCCACAACAACGACCTTTCAGGCTACACCGACACGGGGCGCATGGAGACGCAGCGCGCGATGCTTGCGACCATAGCCAAAAAGCTGCTCTCCTGGAAGAACCTGACCAAGCTGAACAACTATTTCGCAATCGTCAACGAGCACACCGATACCGACCTGTCGCTGAGCGACATGGCGTGGTTCGCGGAGAAGGCGCTCTCGTTCGACATAGAGCGCGAGGGAAGCTTCAACGCCATGATGATGCCCGCCGCGTGGCGCAACCCGTACATGTACCTCGACCCGGACGCGACGCTCGAGATGGTCAACACATACCTGAACCCCTATACAAAGGATCTCACGGCGGATATGCTGGATATTATCCCATAAAAAGAATCGGCAAAGGCGGACGCCCTTGCCGATTTTTTACGCCTTGATCGCCTTTGTCGTCCACTTGCCGCCGCGGTAGCGCAGAACGAACACGATCGTGCGCACCGACCAGTCGAGGATCGCGTGCGCCGTCCACACGCCGATCACGCCGTAGCCCATGTATTTGCCGAATACGTATGCAAAGAACACGCGGCACAGCCACATCGTCGTCATGCTGGCGACCATCGTAAAGCGCGCGTCGCCCGCCGCGCGGAGGAAATTCGGGATCATGAACGACGGCAGCCACAGCACGATCGAGGCGATGCCGTGTATGAGCGCCACAATGACCGCAAGCCGCTCCGCCTCCGGCGATACGCTGTAGATCCGCATGATCACCGGAAGCAGGGCGATGATCAGCAGATTGACGCCCGCCATCAAAGCATACGCCGCTCTGATCAGCTTTCGCATATAATACCGCGCGGCGTCGAAATCCCCCGCGCCGACGCATTGGCTCACCACCGTCGTAAGGCCCAGATTGACGGCCTGCCCCGCAAAGCAGTGGAAGTTGCCGAGCGTGTTGCCGATGGCGTTGGCGACGATGGACGCCGTGCTGAAAGTCGAAATGAGGCTGAAGAGGATGAGTCGGCCAAGGTGGAACATCCCGTTCTC